>JBGTDH010000992.1:0-3978 GCA_041748435.1 Pirellulales bacterium | reverse complement strand
TCGTCGGCGTCAACGTCGAGATTGAAGCCGGTGACCTGCACGTCCTTTAACTCGGCGTTGTCAAAGCTGAGGCGGCCGTAGAAGGCCATCGTGGGCGCGAACGGGTATGCATAGCCGATGCCAACGCGCCAGCGCACCAAGTCGAAATCACCTTCGACGGTGTCGATGCCGTCGCTGACCTCGAGGTCCTGGCTGGCTAATGCATACTCGCCGAACAGGTGCATGTTCTTCCCGAATTGCCACGCACCGCCAATGAAGCCGCCGCTGCCGGAATCGGTCTCCAGCTCGAGCGTGCTGCCGTTGTCCGTGATCGTCTCGGACTCCTCCACGTCGTTGACGAAGCCGGCGACGATGCCGCCCTCGTGGTAAGTAAAGCCGAGATCCTGGGCCCCCGCAGCCGCCGGCGCGCCGAGCGCGACCGCCACGGCAAGTGCGAGCTTCGTGTGACGAGTGAACATAGAGTCTCCTGTTTGGGAACTGGCAAGTAATGCTGGCCATCACGGCCGGGACCGTGTGAGACGGCCTGAGAGCGCTCTCACGCTGGAATTCCAATCGCGCGTGAACCCTAAGCCCGGCGACGTGAAGGTAGGGTGAAAGCAGCGTGAAGAGCGCCCTCACTCGCTTGCTTCAACCGACGTCCCCCCGCTTTTGAGTAGCGGTCAGGTTTAGAGCCTAGCCCCGGTCAGGAAGTTGGACGTGAAGAAGCGATTCGGCGAGGAACAGATCATTGGGTTTCTGCGGGACGCCGATCGCGGCGTGCCAGTGAAGGTGCTGTGCCGCAAGCACGGCATCGATCACGTAACGCTGCAACAGGAGATAGAAGGCCCGTGCGCACCGAAGCACGGAATCAAGGAATGTCGAAACCTGGCGGCTATCTATAAAGCGCCGGCAATCTCTTCGCCGCAACCGCGTTACCCGTGTCTCCAGTGTGGATCGTCACCTATGTGACCGGAATGCACCCTGGAGGCGCTTGCTATACCTATAACATCAAGGCACTATACCTTTAACATCAAGGTATAGGGGCGTCGGATGGATTTCCGTAAGACCAATCCAGATTTCATGACCGGCATTCCGGAGCTCCTCATCCTGCGCCTGCTCTCCGACCGGGAGATGTACGGCTACGAACTCGTACAGGCGATCCAGGATGCCACCGGCGCCGCCATAACGCTGGGCGAAGGCGTCGTATACCCCATCCTCCACTCGCTCGAAGAGCGCGCCTGTCTCCGGGCCAGAAGCAAGCCCGTCAACGGACGAACCCGCGTCTATTACTCGACCACCGCGAATGGGAGAAAGCGACTCAGCGCCATGATCGGCGAGTGGCAACGCATCAATGCGGCCGTCTCCAGCGTCGTCGGAGGCCGAACCCATGCACCCGCAACAGCTTGAGTCTCTCGGCGAAAGGCTCCTGCGCTCAGGTATCGCGCCGCGACATGTCCGACGCTACCTCCGTGAGCTGAAAGACCACTACAACGACGCGATGCAAGAGGAGCTTGGCAAAGGTGCTGATCGGGCGACGGCTGAGGAATCGGCGGCCAAGCGCCTGGGCGAAGCGGACCACCTGGTCGCGAGTGCACTCGCGCGGCCAGAGCTGCTGAGCTGGAGTCGCCGATGGCCTTGGGCCGTCTACGGTTTCGGACCGCTGATTATTTTTCCGGCGGCATTCGTTGCCACGATTCTGGCGATGGTTGGACTCATGCGTATCGTCTCGCCCGGAACGGAACACCCCTTGCCAGAACCGTTACTGGAGATCCTGAAGGCGTTTCGGTTCTTCGGCTTGTATGTGCTGCCGGTGATCGCGGCATCGGGTTTTGCGCTGCTGGCCAGGCGCCGCGGGGTAACACGCGGCTGGGCTTGGGCGACGGTCGCACTCTTTACCTTCGTCGGCGCTCTGCCGAACCTCGACGTCTACCCCGATGCGGTTGGGGCGGGCATCGGCCTTTCTACGCGCCTCGACTTCCTGGTGGGCATGCTTCTGCAGCGTTGGTTGCCCACGGCGGCGGCGGCCGTGATGCTGTATGTGGCGGCAGGACATGTCGCACGACGGATGCGAACTTTCTCATAGGCGGAGGCAGAACCTATGCACCCGCAGCAGTTTGAGTCCCTCGGCGAACGGCTCCTACGCTCAGGTATCGCACCGCGACATGTCCGGCGCTATCTCCGCGAGCTACGGGATCATTATGACGACGCGGTACGAGAAGAACTTTCGAAGGGTGTTGACCAGGCAGCGGCTGAGGAGTTGGCGGCTAAACGCCTGGGTGAATTGGACCAGCTGGCCGAAAGTGCACTCGCGCGGCCGGAACTTCACTCAAAACTGGCACGATTCCCGCGTCTTTTCTTTGGTGCGGGTCCAGTCCTGCTGTGGATTGCGATCTCGGGGGTCGTGCTCTTCATGTTCGCCGAGGCGGCAAATTCCCTCGAACGAATGACGGCGATGCATGCAGCGCTCATCTTCCTGTTCCGAATTCTGCCGGTGGCTTTGGCTCTGGGCTTATTCGTCATTGCATACCGCCAGCGACTGCCATTGCTCTGGCCCATCGTCGGTGCCTCTATCGTCGCAATACTTGCAGGAACTCTCGATATTGGTTATTGGCCCGCACAAACGGTCGCGGAGGCATCGGTGGGACTCAGTTCGTCGCTAATGCCTTTCATCTTTGATGCGTCCTGGATTGGTACTGCGCAACCTGTCGCGTTGGCTCAGGGCCTGATGCGTGCGCTGGTGATGCTGGCGCTCGCTGTTGGGCCTTGTATGTTGTGGAGTCGCCGACAGAAATTGGGATGACAGTTCCGCTAGGAGGTCGTGCGACCGCTCAGATCAAGAGCTGAAGCGCATTTTGGAAGGATGGTGGCCAGGGCCGGAATCGAACCAGCGACACGCGGATTTTCAGTCCGGCGTAGTATCCCGTCGATACGGGTAAACTGAAGATCTGTAAGAAACCTTGCCGGCGGCGACAGGCGAAATGCAGAGACCGTATGCGCACCAGACTACGACGAAACACCCTCATCGCCGCCTGCGCCTTCGGTCTCGTCATCGTCGTTGGCTTGATCGCGGAACGGCGCTACGCAGCGCGAACTCCCCGAGCCGAGCAGCAGGCGAAGCTCGAGGTAGTGCAGCCACGCACATCGGAGCGCGCAACGAACGGTTCGAACGTGCCTCCATCGACACCGGCGCAAATCGAATCATCGGCGTCCGCCGCGAATTCAACAGCCGCGAAGCCTGTGGTTATCGCCGTGGTCACGCCATGGGTCGAGATTGCACGCATGCCACAGTACGAGAAGGCGAGCTCCGCCGAGCGCATGGCTATCCGTGATCTCTACTGGCGAATATGCGTCGAGGAAAAAATTCCGCTCGAGCAACGCACGTCGGCGTACTGGCAATTTGTGCGCAACTGGCAGAGCAGCGAGTCCGGCGCGCCGAAGGCTTCCACGCGCACGACGTCCGCGCAGCTCCTGCGGGAGCAGCAAGCGAGGGTGACATCGCCCGTGGACGCAGCGACCATGGGGCGATGGTGCAGGCGCTGACCAAGCGGTCTGAATTCAACTCAATCAGCTCCGGTGGGCCCTCCCCTTGATTCCCATTTTCAATTGGAGTATGAGAATTGAACCAGCCAGACACTTCTAAGGAAAGCAACGACTGACTGGGCTGGAATTCCATTGCGGGTCCCCGCACCTGCCGCGGACACATGACCCGTCGACCGGCAACCCGGCAGTTGCGTTGAGGGGAGGCAAGAATGAAGAAGACACTGCGCCGATTCGTGTCAGCCTGCGGACTCGCCACGCTGTTCTTCGGCAGCCCCGCCGCGCACGCCTTCTGCACCGAGTTCGATATCTTCGGTATCGGCGTTAATTGCACGGATGAGGGCCACAAGAAAGTGACTGGCTACATCAAGCCAATTCTGCGCGACGACATCTGGGGAGCGATCTGGAACGGCAACTACGCCCAGGATAATCCCTTGGGTGACTTTCGACTTGACGGCCAAA
>JBGTDH010000991.1:0-3935 GCA_041748435.1 Pirellulales bacterium | reverse complement strand
TCACCGCGACGTCGGAGTGATCGCGATCGGCGGTTCGTCGCTCGCGGCGGAGAAACAGTGGCGTTGTCGACATACAGTTCGCGGCTCGCGCCGTGACGCGTCCAGGCGCGGAGCAGCGAGTCGACCAGCATGGCAACCGGTTGCTGGCTTGAGCAGCATCCGCTGACGACGTGTCTCGCATCGGCTTCCAAAGGGGAACATTCGGAGGCGTGGCTGAACAACATTCGACAAGTTGATGTTTGTCCAAGCTGAGCGCCGGTATGTGCCGCGTTACTCCTCTTCCTCCTCTTTCATCACCGCCTTCTCCATGATCTCCTTCTGCACGTTGCCGGGGACGACGTCGTAGTGGCTGAACTCCATGGTGTAGCTGCCTTGCCCGCCTGTGATGCTGGAGAGCGTGCGGGCGTAGGTGGCCACTTCCGACAGGGGCACTTCCGCCGTTACGGTTTGCAGATCGCCGCCAGCTGATTCCATGCCCAGCACGCGGCCGCGGCGGCCCGACATATCGGCGTTGATATCGCCCAGCTTCTGGGCAGACACGGTGACATGTAGCTTCACGACCGGTTCCAGCAGGCAGGGCCGCGCTTGCTGAAATGTGTTGCGGAACGCCATCGAGCCGGCGGTCTTGAAGGCCGCTTCCGAGCTGTCGACATCGTGATACTTGCCGAAATGCACCTCCACGCCGATGTTCACCACGCGGCAGCCCGCGATCACGCCGCGCACCATGCGCTCCTTAAAGCCCTTCTCCACCGCGGGCAGGAAATTGTTGGGGATGGTGCCGCCCACAATCGAATCGACCCACAGGAAGTTGTTGTCCGGATCGAGCCGGCATTCCCGCATCGAAGGGAAGCGGGCCTTGGTGGCAAACTCCTCCGGCTTGGTGCCGGCCGGAAAGGGGAACATGCGGATATGCACTTCACCAAACTGGCCTCGGCCGCCGGTCTGCTTCTTGTGCCGATAGCTTCCCTCTGCATTGAACTGCACCGTTTCTCGATAGGGAATCTTGGGCTGATGCACATCGACCTCGACTTTATCCCGCCGCTTGAGCCGCTCCCGAAGAATCTGCAAGTGCAGCTCGCTGGTGCCGGTGATAACCAGCTCGTGCGTCTGCAAGTCCCGCTCCATGCGGAAGGTGGAGTCTTCCTCCACAATCTTGTGCAAGGCGCCGGAAAGCTTGGCTTCGTCGCCGCGAGTCTTGGGCGTGGCGGCCAAGCCTACCATCGGCGTGGGAAACACCAGCGGCGGCATCAAGAAGTCCCCCAAACAAGAGCCGGTGTGCAGATCCTCGGTCTTGGCCACGGCCACAATCTGCCCGGGGACGGCGGACTCGATCGCGTGCGTCTCGTTGGCCTGCACCTCCAGCAACTGCGTAATCTTGATGTTCTTGCGGGCGCTCGAGGCATGCACGCTGTCGTCCTTCTTCAACGTGCCCGAGAAAATGCGCAGGAAGCTGAGCTGCTGCACGAACGGATCGATGCGCGTCTTGAACACCTGGGCCACCAGCGGACCGGCAGGATCTGCCTTCAATTCCACGTCCTGCCCCGCGGCGTTCTTGGCCACGTGCGGCAGCACGGTCGGCGGCAGCGCGCAGTGATTGAGCGCGTCGAGCAACTCCGTCACTCCCAAGTCCATGCGCGCGGAGACGCACACGATAGGCACGAACGTGCCGCCGGCGATGGCCCGCGAAATTAGACCCGGCAGTTCCTCGTCGGTCGGCTCGACGCCTTCGAAGTAGCGCTCCGTGGCCTTCTCGTCGATCTCGATGATCGACTCGATGATTTTCTCGTGCAGGCTGGCGGGATCGATCACAGCACCCGCCGCGGGAGCAGGCTTCAGCGTGCTGGCCACGCCTTTGAAATCGTGACCGACGCCGATCGGCAAGTTCAGGGGAATGCACTGGTTGCCAAACAGCTTGCGAATGTTTCCGAGCAGTTCTTCGAACAGGATGTTCTCGGCATCCATGCGGCTGATCACGATCATCCGCCCGATTCCCGCCTTGCCGGCCTCTGCCCAGACGCGGCGCGTGTTCACGGCAATGCCGGTGTGGGCGTCGATCACAATGGCCGCCAGATCGACGGCTCGCAGCGCGCCGATGGTCTGGCCGATGAAGTCGGGATAGCCGGGCGTATCGAACACTTGGAACAGCTTGCCGCCGTGGTTGAAATGCACCAGCGTGCTCTCGATGGTGTAGCGATGATGCTTCTCTTCGTCGTCGAAATCGCAGATGCTGGTGCGGTCGTCGACGCTAGCCGGCCGGTTCATCGTCCCGGTCTTGATGAGCAGCTTATCGACCAGCGTCGTCTTGCCGGCCGAGCCATGTCCGCAGAAGGCCACGTTGCGAATGTTTTCCGTCTGGTACTTCGACATACAGGCTTCCCTTCGAGAGCTAAGGACAACGCCGCGCGACCCAACGCCACGGCGCTCTTGATGTCACCTCGGTCTAGACAAGCCGGCCGCGGCATGTGCCTCGGCCAGCGAGATTCTTCCCTCGTAAAGTGCTCGTCCAATAATGCAGCCCGCCAGGCCGGCGCGGGCCAAGTCACGCACGTCGTCCGCCGTAGTCACGCCGCCGGAGGCAATCACCGGCACACTCACCGCCGCCTGCATTTGCTGCATAGCTGCGACATTGGGTCCGGCCAGCATGCCATCGGTGGCAATATCCGTATAGATAATGGCGGCCATCGGCTCGCCCGCGAACACGCGTGCCAGATCGATGGCCGCGGTCGTGCTGGTTTCGAGCCAGCCCGCGGTGGCCACCATTCCGTTGCGCGCATCGATGCCCAGCACCAGGCGATCCGGGAACATGCGGCACAAGCCACGGAACCACTCCGGCTCTTTCAGCGCCTTGGTGCCGATGACCAGCCGCGATACCCCCGCATCCAGGAGCTCGCGAATGGTCTCCTCGGAGCGAATGCCGCCCCCCAGCTCGCACGGCACTTCCACGGCCTTAAGAATGGCGCGCACACTGGCCAGATTCGCCGGACGGCCATCGCGCGCGCCATCCAGATCGACCAGGTGCAGGCACGTGGCGCCCTGCTCGACCCAATGCCGGGCCATGCCCGCCGGGTCGGCGCCGAACACGGTCTCGCGCTGATAGTCTCCCTGTTCCAGGCGCACGCACTGTCCGCCACGCAGGTCGATCGCAGGCCAAATCTGCACTGCCACCTCCAGGAAGAACCACCCAAGAACCCCGAGACCGTGAATATGCCACAGCCCAACAGGCCATGCAACTATTGACTCGCGCGGGCGAAGCCGGTCGAATAATCGAACACGCTCCCGGAATCTAACGATGGATACCAATCCTTACGCTGCACCCTCCGCTCCCGATGAATCGCCGCCAAGCGGCGAGAGACGCCGTGTGGCGCGGGCGATTGGAACCGCGATCCTGGCAGCGGGCCTCGTGGTTCTCACCTATGGCGCGGTGGCGTTTTGGGTGATCCGGTCCCTGCCACCCAATGGCGGACCCAGCGGCAGGCTCCCCAGTCTCTACGTTATGGGTGTGGGGATCCTGGCAGTCATCATCGGGCTGGCGGTGCGCGGCTCGCGATCGGCACGGCAGGCCGAAGAACCAGACGGACCAAAGACGATCCCAACCAGCATGGGAATCCTCGTACTGCTGGCCATGGTCATCGCCGCGATTGTGGCCATCTCCCGGATGTAATGCGTCACGCTCATGGCAACGGCGACATCCTCCGAGCGCATCGTCCTTCGTCCCATCATTGAGACGAAGTGCTTCCAGCCAGCAGCGCGAGCTATTTAGCAAATAGCTGTTCGAGAGAGAATCGGCGCGAGTCGGCTTCCACGAAGTGACCATTGCCCTAGGACCCCTATAGCGTCATCGCTCGGGCGGAAAGCGCCCCTCGAATAGCAGGTTCTCTCGCAACATCACTCGTGCAGGATCGTTGATGTTAAGTACCTGAACCGTCACGATTCCC
>JBGTDH010000990.1:0-3740 GCA_041748435.1 Pirellulales bacterium | reverse complement strand
CTTTGCAGACCATGTTCAGCTCGCCGCCGGCATATTGTGCCGGTGATTTGACGCGCGGCAGCAACCGGCACGTGACGAATTCCTTTAAGCGCGCGTTGAGCATTGGCGGTGGTTCCCGAGTGCGACGATGTTCGGCCGTCGATTATGACAGATGCCCCCGGAGGGATATAGGGCATCTGCGAGCACCGAGGAGCTATGCACCGCGAGTCGACCAGTCCTGACCCGCACGAACTATTCCCAATACCAGGCTTTGACCTGTTCGGGCTTGGGTTGACGCATCGCGCTAAGCGAAGAAGACATTTCGGTCTTGTGGGCCACTTCCCAGGAGTTGATCTCGATGCCGCCGGAGGCGCTGATGATCCAGTTGCGACCCTTCTTCAAGGCATTGGCCTTGGAGCTTACCTGCTTGGGCGCGGGGAATTCATTCACCGATACGGCGAGCGGGTCCATCAGGTTCGGCAGGCGGCATTCGGCGCGCTCGGTCAGACGCTCTTTCACGATTAACGCGGAGACCACAGCCATGTCCATCAAGTTGCGCAGCTCGCCGAAGACCGGCTCGGCCTGGCACAGCTCTTCGTAGTTCTGCGTCATCGTATCGGCCCAGCGCTGGGCGGCCACGCTCTGTTTGCCGGTCTGCTGACGGGCGCCGTCGCCCGTGAACAGCGAATCCTCCGTCATGCACTTCACCCCCGAGCCGCGCAGCTCCCACGACAGGCCTTCGGTGTCTCTTAGCAAGGCATCGTAATTGGGCGCCAGCCACCAGCGCGGCATTGCGCTCGTGGCATTGGCCGCCGAGATCATTTCCATGTAGCTGGGCATGTTTTTGACGGGGCTCTTGTCGAAACCCATGCCCAGACGCTTGAGGCGGAAATCCGCCGCCACCAGGATGCGGGCGAAATCGGTGTTTTCCGGAATGCCGTTGACGCGGATGGTTTGCATGCCCAGAGCCTGTTCGATGCCGGACAACGATGCCTGCGTGAACTGCTTCTGCGTCTTCATGAACGCTTGAAAGCGGCGAATGCCTTCGGGCGTCGGATCGATCGAGCAACTGATTGGCGCTTGACGGGCAGCTTCCGCAGTTCGCAACGCCACCAGCAAGTGATCGAGTTGCAGCGTGGGCAAACCCGTGCTGGCGCCCACAACGTGACCTTCGTCGTTGACCTTCCAGCCTTCGGCCGGGCCGGCGATCACGATATCGTTCTGCTCGGGATAGACCAGTACATATTGAATGCGGGTCAGGCCGGCGAGGTACAGCATTTCATCGGCCAGTTGCGGGACCATGTTCTTGGCCTTGCGCTCGGCGATGGCTGCCTCGAGGCCGCGGAGAGAAATCTTGCGCAGTTTGGTGGGTTGCTTGAGATCGGCCGGCACCTGCTCCATTACTTGCAGCCGCAAGTTGCGAAGCTGTCCGAGATCGTCGATCTCGGCATTGGAGACCACGCCTTCGGTATCAACCAGCACGCCTCCGACGGCGCTGGAGCGCAAGCCGCCGTTGCCGGCCCAGGCAGGGAGGGCAGCCAAGAGCAACAATCCCACAACAGACACTAGAACGCGAACTGGCGAGCGGGCAGACATGCGGATCTCCTTTGCACCCCAAGGGTACGGATTCTTGATACCTGCGGTCGCCGGGCTCTTCTCTGTTGCTGGCAAGCCGCTTTCGGTGAACACAACTCTTGTCTGGTAGGATGGCCTGGTTGGGAAGGCACCAAGACCGCAGAAAGAGCGTTCCACACCTCTTCCAGAGTAATCCCAACGGCGGCGATACGCAAGAAAAGATCGGGATTCAACTCCGATATGAACGACACATCCTGTCCCACTTCTCCCGCGCCGCGCGGTCCGCCTCAATTCGGCCTGAAGTCGTTACTGTTGTGGACGCTGCTTTCGGCGGTCCTTTTCAGTGGCTGGGCGGTGGCCCTGCGCAGGGGGCAGGAGGCCGCAGCGATTGCCCGGAATCTGGCGCAACAACAGGTCGCACAACAACAGCTGCTGGCGGAAACCCTGCAGCAACGTCTCCAGGCGGCCTCTCAGGCGCCGGAGGACGCGATTTCGCCTTCGGCATGGGAGAGCGTGGCCGCGGAACTCGAGGCCGTGCTTCGCCTTCAAGCGGAGGCCTGGAACGCGGGAGATTTGGATCGCTTCATGGAGCACTATTGGAATTCGGACGAGCTGACGTTTAGTTCCGGCGGACAAATCACACGCGGCTGGCGGGGCACCCTGGACCGGTACCGGCAGCGGTATCCGACGACCGAGAGAATGGGCCGGCTAACCTTCGATCAGTTGGAAGTGCGTCCCCTGGGCGATGCCGCCGCGCTGGTGCTAGGCCGGTGGCACTTGGCTCGCGAAGACGACATGCCGGGCGGCAACTTCTCTCTCGTCGTCCGGAAGCTCGCCGGCCGCTGGCTCATCGTGCATGATCACACCTCCCAGGCCGAAAAACCGGCCGAACCGCCCGAGGGCGCCTGAGTTTCCGGGCGAGGGCAACGTGTGTCGCGGATCGGACACGCGTGAATCAAAGCGATGTCAGCGCGGTGGGCGCGGGGAATTAATTCCCAAGGACGGCAAACTCCGCAACTGCTGGCTGCGTAGAGAGATTATTCAATGGCCCGCATCAGAACATGCGGCTGGCATGCCGACTGCCTCAGGGAGGATGTGTCAGGAATCGATGCGAGGAAGGATGCCAGCCATGTTCGAGTCGGTTTTGATTGCCGCGGGTTCATTTTGCTCCTTGTATGCCGTGTGGGCCGCCCTGCGACCCCTGCCGACCGGCGATCCGTTTTGCGTGTAGAGAACACTTCACACGCGGATCGCGCCACACAGCGGCACTTCCCAGGAAAGTGCGTTGTGCTGCGAAATCAGGCGGTCGAGCTTGGCAGCAATGTCGAAGGGAAAGGGAGCAGTGCGACGTGTGGTCATATCGATATGCGCGCCGAGAAACTCGCCCGTGCAGGCCAGAGTTCCCGCCTCGTTCTTGCTCATGAAGTGAACAAGGTGGAACTTGCGGACGGAACGCGCCACCAGACGCGTGCGAAGGGTTACCGACTCTCCGACACGCACTTCGGCCAGATAGCGGAAATGCTGCGTCAGCGCGAAGCAGCCCGCGTAACGCGTGGTGAAATACTCCCGATTCATGCCCAGCAACTGAAACACGCCCCCCGTAGCCTGCGCGAACAAGTGCGTGTACCACATGACGTTCATGTGGCCCATCATGTCGAGATAGCTCTCGGGAATGGTGGCCTGATGCGTGATCGGCAGGGTGGTGAGATCCATCGCAGCGCACCGCGGGCGGGTTACTCGGGGGAGACTCTCACAAGCTGCTTGCCGATGTTCTCGCCGCGGAGCATGCCAAGAAAGGCGCGCGGGGCGTTCTCCAGGCCGTCGACAATTGTCTCGCGATACTTGATCTGTCCCGCTTGCAGCCAATCGTGCAGCGCCAGCCACGCTTGTTGATAACGGGCCGCGAAATCAAAGATCAGAAAGCCTTCCACGCGGGCTCGTTTCTCGATGAGTTTCCACAAGAGCCGCGGACCTTGCTCCGGCTGCGCCGAATTGTACTGCGAGATCTGCCCGCAGAGGCAAATGCGGGCGTGCAGGTTCATCGTCTGAAAGACGGCATCGGTGAGCGGCCCGCCGACATTGTCGAAATAGACATCAATGCCCTGGGGACATACCTGCCGCAGTGCATCGGCGTAGTTTTCGGTGGAGCGATAGTTGAAGGCCGCATCGAAGCCCAGCTCGCCGGT
>JBGTDH010000989.1:0-2466 GCA_041748435.1 Pirellulales bacterium | reverse complement strand
CGATGGGCAGGCCGTCGAGGCGTGGGCCAGGCGCGTTCTCGATGCCGCCGGTCCGCCCGATCTGCTCCTTAACAACGCCGCGGTGATGAACGGCAACGCCGTGTTGTGGAGCGTGCCCCAGCAGGACTTCGATCGCCTGATCGACGTGAACATCAAAGGCGTGGCCAACGTGGTGCGGGCCTTTGTGCCGGCGATGGTCGGCCGCAAGAGCGGCGTGATCGTGAACTTCAGCTCCGCCTGGGGCCGCAGCGTCAGCCCAGAGGTGGCGCCCTATTGCGCCTCGAAATATGCCATCGAAGGCCTGACCCTGACCTTGGCCAAGGAGTTGCCGCAGGGCATGGCCGCCATTCCCCTCAACCCCGGAATCATCAACACCGACATGCTCCAGAGTTGCTTCGGAGCGCAGGCCGCCGCCTATCCCTCCCCGGAGCAATGGGCCCAGCGCGCCGTCCCCTTCCTGCTGCAGCTCGGCGTCAGACACAACGGCCAATCCCTCTCCGTGCCAGACGCGTAGTCGCATGTGCGCAGAAGAGACGCCCTCGAACGTGGCTGGGCGGCCGGGTACAACTGCCAGTATGGCTACGCCCCCTCTCGACCCTTGCGCAGCGCACTGGCGGTTGCGAACCCGCACGCTCGCGCTGGCACGTCCGCTGTTGATGGGCATCGTCAACGTCACGCCCGACAGCTTCTCCGATGGGGGGCAGTTCTTCGATGCGTCGCGCGGCATCGCGCACGCATTGCGGCTGGCGGACGAAGGCGCCGACATTCTGGACATCGGCGGCGAGAGCACGCGGCCCTACAGCCAGGCCGTGGATACGGGCGAAGAGTTGCGGCGCGTGCTGCCCGTGCTGCTGGGAATTCGCGCTCAATCGCCCGTGCCCCTCTCGATCGATACATCCAAAGCGGCCGTCGCGCGCGAAGCGGTGGCGGCGGGCGCCGAGATCATCAACGACATCTCCGGGCTGGCGGCCGATCCAGACATGCTGTCCCTGGCGGCGGACGTGGGGGCGGGCGTGTGCGCCATGCACATGCAAGGCACGCCGCAGACCATGCAAGATGCGCCGAGTTACCACGATGTCGTCCTGGAAGTGCATGACCATCTGCGGCAACGCCGTGACGCACTACGGACTGCGGGCATTGCTCCGGATCGCATTGCGTTGGACCCTGGCGTCGGCTTCGGTAAGACGCATCAGCACAATCTGACTCTGCTGGCGAATTGCCACCGTTTTCACGATCTGGGTTGTCCGTTGCTGGTGGGCCATTCCCGCAAGGGATTCATCGGCAAGCTGCTGGGGGATAAGCAGGCCGATCGCCTGTTCGGGACAATCGGAGTGGCCCTCTCGCTGGCTTACCAGGGAGTGCAGATCCTTCGGGTGCATGACATCCGTCCGGTGCGCGAAGCGCTGCTGCTTTACGCAGCCACGGGCGGACTCGATGGCCATTCCGCGGCAATTGATTAATATCCGCGAGTTGTTTATCACGGAGGTTTGGATGTCTCTACCGTCTCTTTCACGAACGCTGCACGCCACCAGCCTGATTGTGATTCCCGCGCGAATGGCCAGCACCCGGTTGCCGCGCAAAATGCTGCTGCGCGAGACGGGCAAGACTCTCATTCAACACACCTACGAGGCGGCCTGCCGCGCCCGTCGTCCGGTGGGCGTGTGCGTGGCGACCGATCACGAGGAGATCTTTGACGAAGTGCAGCGCTTTGGCGGTCAGGTGCAAATGACCGATCCCGCGCTCCCCTCGGGCACGGACCGCGTGGCGGAGGTCGCCCGCCGGCACCCGGAGATCGATCTGTTCGTCAACGTGCAAGGCGATGAGCCGGAGCTGGCGGGCGAGGCCATCGATCGCGCGATCGAGCTGCTGGAAGAGCATCCGCTGGCGGTGATGGCCACGCTGGCCACACCGCTTCGCAGTCGAGAGAAGCTTCTCGATCCCGCGTGCGTGAAAGTGGTCTTCGATTCCAATGGCCGCGCGATGTACTTCAGCCGCAGTCCGATTCCCTGTGCCCGGCAATGGGACGACCGGCTGCTGGAGGAGAATCCGCCCCGTTTCCATCAGCACATTGGCCTGTATGCCTATCGCCGCGACTTCCTGTTGGGTCTGGGGCAGATGAGCGTTTCGCCGCTGGAGAACATTGAGAAGCTCGAGCAGTTGCGGGTGCTGGAATCCGGCCACGAGATTCTCGTCGGCGTGATCGACGAACCCACCCTCGGCGTCGACACTCCAGCCGATTACCAGGCCTTTGTAACCCGCTTTCGCAACGGTTGACCCCTGCATTCCCCGGGTAGTGCTTCACGTGGAACCGGAATTCTGGGGTGCGGGGCTAGCATAGCCCTAGCACCCGGAGGATTCCATGGAGTCAAGTACGCAAGACCGTTTCCGCATTCGACAAGCTTGCAAACTTGCCATCCTCAAGGAAGCGGACGGGCCGGCAGGGCCGCCCGAAGGAATCCCAAGGTT
>JBGTDH010000988.1:0-3233 GCA_041748435.1 Pirellulales bacterium | reverse complement strand
TCGCGCTGCATCCAGCGCGGCGGGGAGGTTCTCGGCGTCTTTGCCGCCGGCTTGCGCCATGTCGGGCTTGCCGCCTCCCTTGCCGCCCACAAGCGGCGCGGCGCTGTTGATCCACTTGGAGGCGTCGAGGCCCCGCTCTTGCAGATCGCGCGTGATGCCGGCCACGAGCGTGACTTTGCCTTCCTCGCGCGCGGCCAACAGCGCGGCCAAGGGGCTGTGCTTGCGGCGCAACTGATCGATGTGCTCGCGCAGGACATTACTGTTGCCGCCGGGGATCTCGGCCACCACGACTTTCACGCCGTTGACATCCGCAGCATCGGCCAGAAGCTGTTCGGTGGTCACGCCGCCCGTTCGCGGACCGGAGGCAAGTTGCTTCTTCAACTCGCGCACCTCCTTGACGAGCGCGGCCACGCGATCGGGCACTTCGGCCAGCGGCGCTTTGAGCGTGGCGGCCGTGGCGGCCAGGGCGGACTCCATCTGACGGCTGTGCTCCAGTGATCTGCGGCCCGTGAGCGCCGTGATGCGGCGGGTGCCGGCGGCCACGCTTTCTTCGGAGACGATGCGAAACAGGCCCACCTGGCCGGTATTATCCAGATGCGTGCCGCCGCAGAGCTCCTTGCTGAACTCGCCCATCGAGACCATCCGCACCACGTCGGGATACTTCTCGCCAAACAGCATCATCGCGCCGGCCTTGCGAGCTTCGGCAATCGGCAGCGTGGTCCACAGAATCGGCTCGCAGTTGGTCACGCGTTCGTTCACATCCTGCTCGATGGCCGTAAGCTGCTCCCGCGAGACATGCTCGGGGTGCGTGAAATCGAACCGCAGCCAGTCTTCGTCGACTTTCGACCCCTGCTGCTGCGCGTGTTTTCCGAGATGCTTTTGCAGCGCGTAATGCAGAATGTGCGTGACGGAGTGCGCGCGGCGAATGCCTTGCCGCCGCGTGGTCGTGACGCGCGCCGTGACGGTCTGTCCGAGCTTGAGATCGCCTTTGCGCAGATGCCCTCCGTGCAGCACGAAGTTGCCTTCGCGTTGGGCATCGATCACGTCGAATTCCAGACCCGCGGAAGACAGCACGCCGGTATCGCCCACCTGGCCGCCGCTTTCGCCGTAGAAGGGAGAGCGATCGAGCACCACGACCACCGGATCGGCATGGCCAATCTCGGAGAGTGTATCGCACATCTTGTCTTGCGCGATGATGGCTACCACCTTGCCTTCGGCCTCCAGGCCGGTGTAGCCCAGAAACTCGGTGCCGTGCATCGTTTTCTTGAGGGCATCGAGCGGGCCGGTCTTGAACAGCTCCTTCTTGTCGCCGCCGGACTCCAAGCCATGCTCCTCCATCTCGCGACGGAAGCCCTGCCAATCGAAGTCGAGGTTGTGCTCGGCGGCCAAGGTCTCGAACAACTCGGGCGGGAAGCCGTGCGTGGTGTACATGTCGGCCGCCTCGGCGCCGGAGACGAGAATTCGGCCGGACTTCTTCATCTCGTCGAAGATGCGATGGATGCGGCTGAGGCCCGCGTCCACGGTCGAGAAGAAGTTGGTTTCTTCCAACTCAATTCCATGCGCCACACGCTCGATTGTTTCGCCCAATTCGGGATACGACTTTTTCATGGCCTCGGCCACGGCCGGCACCAGCTTGTGCAGGAACGGGCCATCGAGCCCCATCTGCCGGCCATCCAGCACGGCGCGGCGCAGGAGCCGCTTGATGACGTAGCCCTGCTTCTTGGGCCCCGGCTGCACGTTCTCGTGAATGGCAAACGTGCAGGCCCGCACGTGATCGGTGATGCGGCGCAAACGGCGCCCGTTGTCGTCTCCGGGCACGTACTTCACGCCGCAGACCTGCGCGGCGGCTTCCACAATCGGCCGCAGGATATCGATGTGGAAATTCGTGTCGACGCCCTGCAGCACGCTGGCGGTGCGCTCCAGGCCCATGCCGGTGTCGATGTTCTTGCTGGGCAGCGGCCGCAGGTTATTGGGGGGATCGCCCACGCGGTTGAACTGCGTGAACACCAGGTTCCAGATCTCGACTTCCTTCCCTTGATCGGGATGAAAGAAGATTTCGCTGCACGGCCCGCAAACGCCGTCGGGGCCTTGGCTGGGCGCGCCGGCCGGCCAAAAGTTGTCGTCCTCCCCCATGCGCTGAATGCGTGTGGCCGGGACCTTCACCTCGTTGTGCCAGATGTTGTAGGCCTCGTCATCGTCCAGATAGACAGAGATGCTAAGCTTCGCAGGATCGATGCCCAGCCATTTCTTGCTGGTCAAAAACTCCCAGCCCCAGTGGATGGCTTCCTGCTTGAAGTAATCGCCAAAGCTGAAGTTGCCCAGCATCTCGAAGAACGTGTGGTGATAGGCCGTGCGCCCCACGTTGTCGATATCGCCGGTGCGCAGGCATTTCTGGCACGTGGTGGCGCGCGTGAATTCCAGTTTGCACTTCCCCAGGAAGTGGTCTTTGAACTGGTTCATGCCCGCCGGCGTGAACAGCACGGAGGGATCCCACCGCGGCACCAGCACATCGCTCGGCCGGCGGGTGCAGCCTTTGGAGACAAAGAACTCCAGATATTTTTCACGCAGCTCGTCGGTCTTCATGCGGCGATTGATCGATAGGAAACAGGACCACGCCCGAAACGGGCCATGATATCCCTTGGTTGTAAAACGGACTAGGCGGGCCGGAGTCGGAGGAACATCCCTGGAACCCCGTCGACCTCCAGATTATGCTTGATGGCAATCATTCCTCAATCAATTCTGAGAGTTCGATGACAATCGAACAACTTCGCAGCGCGTACGAGCGGCTGCCCTTCGATCCGTTCGTCGTGCATCTGGCCGATGGCCGACAGGTTCCCATGCTTGCGAGAGACTTTATTTCTCCCGCCCCCAACGGCCGGACAATCGTGGTTTGGCAGCCCGACGCATCGATGAACATCATTGATCTGCTGCTGGTAACTGATCTGGAATTCACGCCCGCAAAGAACGGCAGGGGGAAGAAGCGGTCGGCCTAGGATTTCTCAGGGAGATAGACTGCGTGACCGAATCTCAATGTCCCAAACGGGAGAATCGCCTGCTGCACGCCTGCTACCAGGTTTAGAGCATTGAAGTTTCCGTCATTGGGATTTGTTTGAGGTTTGGAGTTTCGGTCGCGCAAACGTGCCGACCACGACCGGTTTTTGCTCGACAGGCTGCGTGCCTAACTCCCAAAGCGGCGCATCAGCGCGTCGGCAAGCCTGCCGGGGTCGTTCGGT
>JBGTDH010000987.1:0-5200 GCA_041748435.1 Pirellulales bacterium | reverse complement strand
GTGGTGTTTTGGCTCGCCCTGCGCAACCTGTTGGCGCCACGACTGAGCCTCAACATGTGGACATTCCATCCTGCTGCAGCCCGCTGGAGCGTGTTTCTCATCTACTCGGTGCCCTCGGCGACATTCCTGGCGATGCTGTTGGAAGGCCTGCGTCACCATCGAAACCAAACGGCGCGAGCGCGGTTCTGCTATTGCCCAAAGCATGCAACTACTACGCCGCTGTGCCACGCATCGCTTTGCTGCGGCGAGCTGATTGTCTCCGGCGGAGGAGAGGAAGCGGTTGGGGAGCCTTCGACTCTCCTCGCGATGCGGCAGCACTTTAGCTTCGATCACGCCAACCTGCCGTATGCGTGGGAAGTGTTTCAACGTCACCTGCTGAAAATCGGGCTGATTGTCACCGGCATCTTGTGGTGCGTGCTGTTCGTGTTGGCCCCAGGCGGTGTCGCGGGCTGGACTTGGCTCGTCACTTTCTGGACGGTGGCACTGTGGTGCGTGCTCGGGGGTGTGGTGTGGCTCGAAAAATACTTGCGTGAGCAAGCGATCGAGAACATCCACAACGCCACGAAGCGGGCCCGCTCGTTGCTCGAGGAACGCGGCTTCCCGCTCGACTCGGAACAGCTTGAGGCTGTCCGGCCGGCGCTGGAGTCGAAAGACTACGACGCTCTGGGAACCCGAGTGAGACAGGCGGCGCATCCCGCCGAGCATCAGGCCGCTTTGGCGGCGTATGCCGATCTTGTATTCGCGCGCGTGGCAGACCACACCGCGCCGGGGATCGCATTCCAAGACCCTTTGCCCCCGGCGAGCATGCCCTGGCTGGAGTTCCTGGCGCAAGAACTGCCGCAGATGGCAGAATCGCCGCATCCTCCAGCGCGCTACGGGGCAGTGATGATTCTGCATCGCTTGGGTCCGCTGCTGCCCACGGCCACCACGGTGCTGGCCCTCTTGCTGGACGATGGCGACGAACAAACGCGATCGCGGGCGGCCAAAGAGCTGGCGCATCTGGGGGCCACGTCGCGGGAACACCTGCCGCGCTTACTCGCCATGGCAGCGTCCGGCGGGGATGGTGCGCGTTCGACGCTGACTCTGAAGGAACTCCAACGCATCGAACCGGACGGCTCACTGCTCGTCGCGCGGCTGATCGACGAGTTGGACGCGCCAGAAACAGCCCGCCGCCGCCGAAGTGCCAAATACCTCTCCGAACTGGGCAGCGTCGCTTGCCCGGCCATCCGGCCGTTGGCGCAAGCGATCATCGATCCCGATCCCCAGTTGCGGCGCGAGATCAGCGCGGCGCTGACCACCATCGTCACCGTCTCGAACAAGGGAGCTGCCGATGTCGTTGGCACACTGGTGACGATCCTGGAAGATTCGCATCCGGTGCGGCGTACCTACGCTGCCAACTTGCTGGGCGGTTTGGGATCCACGGCCACCGCCGCCGCCGATGCACTGGCGCGGCGCGCGGCCGATGGTTATCCGCTGGTCCGGGCAGCCGCACGGAAAGCCCTCACTTGCATCGACACGTCGCGGCGCGAAGCTTTTCTCGTCGGGTTGCCGCCGCGGATTGCGGCCTCGGACCAGCGGGTCCTGCGGCTGCGAAACTCGCTCAAAGACTACAGAACTCCCGACCAACTGGCCGAGATTCGCGGACGGATGGAAACGCGGGCACAGAAGATTCTCGATCTCCGCAAGCCAAATCCGGTTGCCAGGTCTAGCGTGGTGGGAACCGCATTGGGGTTTGCCGGCGGGGCCCTGCTCGCGGCGGCCAATCCCGCGCAGGCGCTGATCACGGGCGGGCTGTACGCTGTGACGGGCAACAAACTTCAGGCCAAGGAGGAGGCCGAGCGGAAAGAGGTGTTAAGGCAAGAAATCGCCCAGTTGGAGAGCAGCCAGCAGGAAGACCAGCAGGAAATCGATCGCGTGCTGGAGTTGTACAGCCAAGGACTGCCGATCGACTCCCCCGAACTAATCCGCCGGATCGTGCCGTTGCTCGATGCCGAGACTTGTGCCGAGGTGCTGGCGATGGGCGAGGAGCCGAACCCGACCGCGCGCTGCACCGCCGCCTTGTTGTTGGGTGAAGAGATCGCCCCGTTGGAAGATCGCCTGCCGCTGCTCTGCACGTTGCTGCGCACGGATCCCGCCGTTCTGGTGCGACAGCGCGCCGCCTCCTCGCTGGGGTTGATTGCCGGGGACGCGCCCGATGCGCGGGAGTGTTTACTCGCGGCGCGCGAGCACGATGCCGACGAGCTCGTTCGCACGGCGGCTGCAGAGGCCCTGACGTCCTGCGTCCTTGGTTAGCCGCGACGCGAAGTCGTCGGAGCGGAGCGCGCGTCGTTCCAGAGACGCTCCGAGAAACTCCGAGAAACGCGCGTGCTGGCATCTGCCGCCTCGCAGGGTAATAATGCACTGTTCCCGCCGACGCTCGTTTTAGGAGAATTACGATGCGATTCACCACCGCGTTTGTTATCGTCGCGTCGTTATGCCTCAGTTCGGCGCCGCCGGTGTCGGCTCAAGACGCGCCCGCCAAGCCGCAGCCCAAGGAGGAGATCGATTTCCAGCGCGCTCGCGAGTTGGTGCGCAAACGCCAGGGAGGCGAGAAGCTGACCAAGGACGAAGAAGCCTTTTTGGAAAAGGCCATGGCCGCGCGGCGGCCTACCACGGCCCCCAACGGCGCCTTCCTTAATAAGGAGCGCCTGGGCTTCAAGCCGATTTGCGACATGACGGCCGAAGACCGCTACAAAGATCAAGACGGCGGACTGTACGGCGCCGGGCAGAATGTTCCCCCGGCCGCACATCGCTCGGCTGCGGAGGCCGCACTGGCTCGCATTCAGCCCGTGAGCCGTGAAGGCCAGCCGGCGGCAGACGGCCGCGTCGTGTTTGTCTCCATCAGCATGTCCAACGCCACGCAGGAGTTCTCCACGTTCAAGCGGATTGCCGATGCAGATCCTGCGAAGTCCAGCAAGCTCACGATCGTCGATTGCGCTCAGGGTGGTCAAGCCATGGCGGAATGGGTCGACCCCGAGGCACGGCCGTGGAAAGAGGCAGATCGCCGCTTAGGGGCGGCTGGCGTAGCGCATCCGCAAGTGCAAGTGGCCTGGATCAAACTTGCCAACAAGGGCCCGCAAGGCACGCTGGAGCAGCACGGCCGCAAGCTCGAGCAAGACACGCGCGCGGTGATCGCCAACGCCAAAGCCCGCTTTCCGAATCTGCGGATCGCTTACCTCTCCAGCCGCATCTACGGCGGCTACACCAGCGGCGCTTTGAATCCCGAGCCTTACGCCTACGAATCTGGATTCGTCACGCGGTGGCTCATCCAGGACCAGATCAAAGGCAACCCGGAGTTAAACCACGATCCTAGTAGGGGTGCCGTCCGCGCTCCGCTGCTGCTCTGGGGACCGTATCTATGGGCAGACGGCATCACGCCACGCGCCGACGGCCTGACGTACGTGCGCGACGATCTCGCCGGAGATGGCACCCATCCCTCCCGCGCGGGCCAGGACAAGGTGGCCCGCCTGATGCTCAACTTCTACACCACCGATCCGTTGGCAAAGTCGTGGTTCGCCAAATGAAAAGAGCCGCGCCAATTCAGGCGCGGCTCTCTAAGCAAAGAGTAAGATATCCTTGATTAGCGACGAACTTCCGTGCGCGTGGCCACGCTCTGGCGACGTCCCAGCGTGGCGTCGATGGTTTGCTCGCGGCGATTGCGCTCGACCAGAATTGCGACCTTCGCGCCGGGTTGCATGCCGCCGATGACCTCGCCCAGGTGTTCGGGGGAGCGAATATCTTCCCCGTCCACCGCGACGATCAGGTCGTCTCCCCTTAAGCCCGCACGCTCCGCCGGGCTGCTGGTGTGAACCTTCAGCACGACGGCCGCTCGCGAGAACTTGTCGTACAGGTCGACCCCCAGCCACGCGCCGCTGCTGGTCACCACATACTCCTGAATCAGTTCCGGTTCCAGATACAGCGTGACCTCACGATCGTCTCGCAGCACGATAATGCTAATCCGCTCGCGCGGTGCAACGTGGATGTAGTGAACGAAGTCCCGCTGGCTTCGCACGCGATTATCGTTGATCGAGACGACAATGTCTCCTTCACGGAATTTGGCCTTGGTGGCCAGCGTGTTGGACGAGGTCTTTGAGATCTTCAAGCCTTCGTCGCTGGATTGATCGCTGAAACTGAAACCCAGGTCGGACGCCGAGAACTTCGCTTCGCCCTTCTTGCCTTGCTCGCCGCCGCGCTGCTTATCGTTCGTTTCACGGTTCGAGCGATCGGTCGAGCGCTGCGCGTCGCGGCTGTTGTCGGGCGTCGAGCGGTCCGTCGGCTTGTCCGTGGATCGGTTGCGATCCGTGGGAGTGTCCGAATTGGGCCTGTCCTTGCGATCGCTCGGAGCGTTCTTGTCGGCCGGTTTGTCGGCTTGTTTCTCCGCCGGTTTGTCTGCTTGTTTTTCTGCCGGTTTCTCCGGTTGCTTCCCGCCGGCCGGATCGTTTGGCTTCTTGGCATCGTCCGTGCGAGGCTTGTCGGCATTCTTCTCCGGTGCCTTCTGCGGCGCCGCCGCGGGGGCGGGGTCCTTCTTTCCGGCGTCGGGCGCCGGCTTGTCCTGCGCTACGGCAACGGACGCCAGTAGGAACATTCCAGCCGCCGTACTGGTTAGCAGCATTCTAATCATGGCAGATTCTCCCATTAGTTCGCCAACGGCCGACGGCGCCAAGACAGCCGATGGCGGCGATTCAACCTGGTGATGCGCCGGTGTACGGAAACTGCTCTCCGCATCTACTGCGCCAGAGGGCCGAATCTGTCTCTTTTGCTGTTTTTCAGCATACGAGTCGGGACGATTGCATCGTGAGCGGCCAGCATGGCCCCTGAGCCGCCGAGTACCCGCCCAACGGCACCTTCGTTCACCGAGCTTTCTCAGGCGTTGCCCTTCTTCCACCACCCCATGGCAGTATACTGCACCCTACGCGTTGTCCCTTTTGGATTCGGAGCAGTTAATGAGAAACAGCCTTCATGCCCGTAAGTATCTGCGATCCGTGCTGGAGTTGATGGAGGACCGTCTGGCCGTCTCCACGCTATTGTCGTTCGGACCGCAGACTGGCGAAGCCCCTGCGAACCTTGTGGCTGAAGACACAGCGGAGGAGTTGGGCGGCGACGAGAGCCTGAAGAACCAGGGGCATTCGGGACGGCGGTCCGGACATTTTAGCTGGGCGGC
>JBGTDH010000986.1:0-5702 GCA_041748435.1 Pirellulales bacterium | reverse complement strand
CGCGTCGTTGGTGCGGCCGAGGGCGGTTAGATCGTCGGCGGCGATCGCGGGAAATGGCGCGACCCCGTAAGCGCTCACCACGCGCGTCAGATCGAACTTCAGCTCGGACAGCTTGTGCAGGGCCGTCTCCACGCTGCGAGCCACCACTTGCAGCGTCCCGGCCAGGCTGGCGGTAGGAGCAACCAACAGCGTGAGATTGACAGGTTCCACGCGACACGCGCGGGCAATGTCTTGCGCCACCGCGTCGGTGGGCAGCTTGCGCGTCTCCAGCACGCCGACGGCCATCTCCGGGCTTTCGCGATGGCCGATCACATCAAAGATGGCTTCCTTGCCGGCCGCGGCACGCATGGGACCGGAACCCATCGCGAAGTACTTTTCGCCGCTGATGGCCCAACCAGCGTACTGGCTGGCCATGCATGCAGCCACCGGATGATCGGTGTAAACTTGCACTGCCGGCCCGCCGCCGAACTTTTCACTGGCTGGCAACAGGCTGAACTGAGCCCGGCCCGCAGCGCAAATCTCGGCCAGCATCAGACCGGCGTCCAGGCCGCCGGCAGCCGCGATGCCCAGATCGATCACGCGCGTGCCGCTGGAAAGCTCCTGCACGTCGATGCGCATGCTGTCGGCATTGAGTGCCAGAAGGTCTGCCAGATCGGCGGCGAGTTGATTGAGAAGCATGCTGAGCTAAAACGTCTTGCACATGGTGCCGCCATCGACCACCAGGGTTGTGCCCGTGATGTAGCTGCCGGCGTCGCTGGCCAAGAGCAGCGCGGGTCCGGCCAACTCCTCGGGTTTGCCCCATCGCAACAGCGCGGTGCGCTGGGCGAATGTGTCCTGCTCCTGCTGGCTTAGCACGCTCATCGGCAGGTCGGTCAGGAACGGGCCGGGGGCAATGCAGTTCACCGTGATGCCGTGCGGTCCCCATTCCAAGGCCTGCGCGCGAGCCATGCCAATCAAGGCCGCCTTCGTGGCGGAATAAGCACTGCGCCCCTCTTTGGATCCCAACGCCATAATCGACGAGATATGAATGATTCGTCCCCACTTGCGCTCCCGCATGCCGGGGACGACGGCCCGCGCCATCGCCATGCAGGAGTTGAGATTCAGTTCCACAATCCGGTCCCAATCCTCATCCTTGATCTGATCGAGCGTCTGCGGCACGTTGCTGCCGGCGTTGTTGATCAGGATATCGACGCGGCCCATCTTCTCCGCGGCAAAGGCGGCCAGCCGCGCCGACTCGCTCCGCTGAAACATATCGGCCACGCAATACGCCCCGCGTGCCTGCGTTCCGGCCGTAATTTCCGACAGAGCCGTTTGCAGCTCGTTCTCGTGCCGGCTGGAGATGACGATATCGGCCCCCGCCAACGCAAAGCCACGGGCCATGGCCTTGCCCAACCCCTTACTGCCGCCAGTGATCAGAGCCACGCGGCCCTTCAGATTGAACGTGTCTTGTGGCATGGATCGGTCGATCTGTCTGCAAGAGGAAGCAAGCCGAGCGCCCCAACATATCGGTTGCACCAGCGTGTGACAATGATTGCCGAGGCCGCCGAGGCCGCAACGTGCGGTAGATTACATCTTGGGGCACGTCACGCGACGGGGAGGAAAGCGAACCCCAGATCTTCCAGATTATCCGCTCACGTCACCAGGCCCTTGGTGACGAGCATGAACACGTCTTCCAGCGTGGGATCTTTCTCGGCGTAGGAGCGCAGGCGCACGCCGCCGGCCAGAAGCTGTTCCAGCAACTCCGCCACGGCTTCGTCGCCGGCCTCCAGCTCGATGGTCACGCGATGGTCCAGGGGCTGCAAGTCCCGCAGCTCCGGGCGGCTGCGGATGATCGACAGCGCGGCATCCATGTTCTCCATGACCTTGAGCTCGATCACGCGGTTGCGCTGAATGCGGCGGTACACCTCGTCGATCGGGCCATGCATTAAAAGCTGCCCTCGTTCGATAATGCCGATCGACGTGCAGCAATCGGCCAGCTCCGTAAGGATGTGGCTGGAGATGAGAATGGTCTTGCCCATCCGACGCAACTCTTTGAGCAGCGCCTTGACCTCTAACCGGGCGCGCGGATCGAGGCCGCTGGAAGGTTCGTCCAGAATCAGCACCGGCGGATCATGCACCAGCGTCTTGGCAAGACACAGTCGCTGCTTCATCCCGCGCGACAGGCCGTTGACGAAGTCGTCCCGTTTGTGCGTAAGGTCCAGCAGTTCCAACACATCGCCGATAACGTGCTTGCGCTTGCCGCGCGGGATCTGATAAGCCACGGCGAAGAAATCCAGAAACTCCCAGACCTTCATGCCGTCGTACACGCCGAAATTGTCCGGCATGTAGCCCACGCTGCGACGCACGCTCAAAGGATCCTTGGTCACGCTGTGGCCGTTGACCGTGGCTTCGCCGCGAGTGGGCTTCAGCAGCGTGGCCAGAAAGCGAATGGTGGTGCTCTTGCCAGCCCCGTTGGGCCCGATGAAGCCGAACATCTCACCGGCTTCGATCTTGAGGTTCAAGCGTTCCACGGCCACGAAATCGCCGTAGCGCTTGCCAAAGTCTGTGATGTGAATCAAGTGAGGAAGAGCCGGTTGTGGGAGAAGGAAGCCAGGTGGTTTATCATGGAGTATCTGCGATTAAGGTGTGGCCGTCGCGGGCTGTTCGTTCACGGCCGGAACGTCGATCTTTCTCAGATCGGACGGCGTGTTGATATCGCGCCGCGGGGCCGATTCCGGCGCGGGCTGCAAGCGGGCGATCACCACGTTCGCGTGCCGGGATTGCGACGCCGCCGGCTCGATCCGCATGCCGGGAAGGGCGTCGTTGGTCCAGGCCACCAAGCGCATCTCGCCCACAGGCGTGTTGTTCTGTGCCAATCGCACCAGTTGGCGGATATTGAGCGTCTCGGGCGGAAAACGCCGCGCGGTGGTGGGCACTCTCTCACGCTCGGCCAGCCACACGTCGGTGAGCATGGGTTGATTGCCGGAGAGCTCCGCGACCGTCAGCTTGGTGGCCTCATCTCTTTCCGCGGGGCGAAACCGGAGCGTTGCGGAGCGTTTGGGGGACAAGCTGCCGATCCAAGCCACGCCGTCCGGTCCCACGACCGCGGCATCCCTCAGCTCCAATTTGGACTGATTCACCACGTCCCAACTGCCGCTGCTCGATTGCAGCAACGCCAGGGGACCGCCCAGGTCCAACATGTGCTCGCTGTGCAGCATGGCCTGGCTGTTGGACGATACGGCAAAGCCCGCCAGGCCGACGGGCCACTTTTCGCCGTCGCGGCCGGGAGGCAGATCGCGCTGGAAATGCACATCGGTCACACTCTGATCTTTGATCAGCCGGCTGGTGGGCAACGGCTGCACCAGGGCGCTGGCATCGGCGAAGCGCAGATCGTACACGGTGCTCAGCGAGGAGTAGAGCGCCGTGTACCGCGTGACGTGAGCGCGCGGATAACCGGCTTGCATCTCCACAATGCCGACTTCGCTTTCCGTGCGCACGAAGCCCACGTCCAATTGCGCCAGCCGCACCACGGCCACGGCAAAACTAATGGTAATGACCGGCACGGCAATCCAGGCCCATTCCACATGGCCGACGAGCCGGAACACGATAAAGTTGAGCGGCACGAGCACGAACAGATACGCGGCCAGCACGCCCAGAATGAAGCTTGCATCGGGAATGACGATGCCGCCGGAGAGCGAATCCCGCGCGAGCTGTGCCACGGCGTTGGTGTCTTTCCAGCCGGCCACTCCCGCGCCGTAGACGTCCTCGCCTAACAGGTCGCCCGAGAGTGTGCTCTTGATCATCTCCTTGGCCAGTTGCATGGCTTGCACGGGATCGATCGTGGCATCGCGTCCCATCTCCGCCGCTTTGTGCTCCACGCGATACAGACCATCCAACTGAGGCCGCGGCACGTCGGTATCGCGCGAGTAATATCGCACGGAAGATACCAGGAACGGATTGAGTCTCTGGGCGGCACTGGGGTCATCCTCGTTGCGAATGGTGCGGCCCATGTAATGGCGATGCTTGGGCGGCGCGGGAGTTGTAGCGTCGCCGGCCCACCGCACGCGCAGTTCCCCCAGGTCGCTGTCTTCGAACACGCGCGGCACGCGCCGCAGGAGGCAAGCATTGAAGAAGCCGTCGAAGCTCTTCCAGTCCTGCAGCTCCCGTTGGCCCAAGCGGAAGGCAGACAGCACAATCCGCCCCTGGCCCAGTCGCCGTTCCATCAGCAGCGGGCCTTCCGGAGAATCGACCAGCACGCGCCCCTCGGGCTTGGGCAACAGCTGGATTCCCGACCACACGCCGGCGGGCCGCAACTCCGGACCGCTGAGCGTCCAATCGCGGTTGAGATCCGCCAGTGCGGGCGCTTTGATATCCCAGGCTTCGCCGCCGCTGGCCGGTAGATAGGGATCGATAAACGTCTCCCGCAGCACCGGCAGCGTGCCGGGGCCGCTGATGATCAACTGCCCACCCCAGTGCATCCAATCGAGCAGGGCTTGCTGCTGCTCCGGCGTGAGCGTATCGGGATGCAGATCGTCCCACAGTACATAGGCCGTGCTGGTCCAGCAGAGCGGGTTGGTGGGCAGCGGCACGCGTTGCTCGATCTTCGGCAACAGCAGCTTGTAATACAAGTCGTCTCCCTGCCCGGTGATCAGATTTCCCGACGGCGGCCGCACGGAATCCAGATCTCCCAGGTAGTTGTAACGATCCGGATCGCGCGAGAGCACCACAAAGTAAAACTGATGATCCGGCAACTGATTGGCGCTTCCCAACGTCTGGCTCGTGTCTCCCACCAGCCGATCGCCGCGGGCATAGAGCGACATCTTCCAGTTGTCGAATTTCTGCAAGGGGGGCACATAGAACGTAAACTCGACGGCCTTCTTCTGCTTCTTGGCCAGCGTCACCGGGCGCGTCGTTCCCAAAGCGTAGGGCATATTGTCCAGCCGCAACGGACTGGTGATCAGCGAGCCATAAAAATCTTCCCGATTGGCCGTGACCTCCAGGGTGGCGCTCGTCCAGTGGCCCGGCTTCATGCGGCTCTCGACGGTGTCCAGATTGTTGGGCTGCGTGGTGAACTTGCCGATCTCGTAATCGGGCTTCTCCGCCTCCCGCTTACGACGCTCTTCCTCCAACCGCTTGGCGTCTTCTTCCAGTTTCTTGCGGGCTGCCTCTTGCTGCGCGGTAATCGGATCTTGCAAACAGCCGCCGCAGCCGGGCAACGAGAGCGCGGCAATGGCCAGGGCCACGGTCAACAGCAGGAAATAGTTGCTTCGAATCGCAGGTCTAGACATCAATCGTTCTCCCGGAACGATAGTGAGTGCAATCAGCGGCCCAATTTGTTTTGTGCTTGCGTACAAGCATTCGGTTCAACTCCGCGCGTGCGAATGTCTCCCAGTGCCGGCTGTTGAGTGTAAACGCTCGCCCCCGCGCCGGAAAGCAGGGCGGCCCTCGCGTTGCGACCTGCGCTTTGCGATACCTGGTTTGGAAACATTGCGATCCAGGCCCTATCGGCATACGATACGTTCTATGACTCCCATGCCGCCGTCGCCCTGGAAACACTTGGAGCGTAAGCCTGGTTCCAACTATCGGCAGTTGTTCGTCGAGGGAACGCGGATTGCGGCACGCACGTTGTACAGCTATTTCGTTCCCGGCGAGGATTGGCCGGGCATGACCGCGGAAGAGATAGCGGCCGATTTTCACCTCCCCGGTCGACGCCGTTCGCGAGG
>JBGTDH010000985.1:0-2742 GCA_041748435.1 Pirellulales bacterium | reverse complement strand
TCGCAACTGAGCCGCCAGCCGGTGGCGCTTTCAAACGCGCCGCACAGCCCGCGCAAACCGGGGATATCGGCGACCGCGGGGATTTCGGGCGCAGGCAGCGGCTCGACATGCAGCCGCAAGAAACTGGCGGGCAGAGTGCTCATGCAAACTCGTACTCAAGGAGGCAACGTGGCACTCCTTGCCGGACTTGCTGACGCAGGCGCTTCCAACGTCAACTCCCTCTCAAATTCCCATCGGTTGCCCGTGCGGCCCGCGTGAGCATTGCACGATTCCCGACGCACAACCCGCACAGATTCAAGCTGCAACATCCTGTGGGATGCATTGTGCCGAATCTGTCGAGTAAGAGGTTCGTAGTACCGACTTCAGCCGGAAGTCCCGCCTAAAGGCGGGACTACGAGCCCATCGGCAGATTACGGTTGGCGCAAAAAGAGAGCCGCAGGTGGGGCAGGGACCTGCGGCTCGGATGAGCAAGCCAAGTTGGCCCACTCACACGCTCCTTTTAACGCTCTGAGCCAATACTTGCAAGCGTTTTCCTGACAGGTTTCCCGCAAGTCGAGAGGCGGAGCACCAGGGGGCTTTCGCCAGACAAGAGCCGGACGACGGACGAGCGAGCGCATTGACAGGGCTGCCGTGCGGTGTTTCTACTACACCGGACACACAAGGGAAAGGCATTGCCGCATGCAGGCTTCAGACTGTTCGGATCGTCGCGCGTTCTTGCAATCGATGTCGGCTGCGGCCGCTGCAACTTTGGCCATGGGTCCGCCGCGCCTGCTCGCGGCAGAGACCAAGGTTCAACATCCTCCGGCGAAGGCCGATGCCTGCATCCTGTTGTGGATGGCCGGCGGCATGGCGGCGCCGGAGACGTTCGATCCCAAGCGTTACGAGCCGTTTGAGATTGGCCTCCCGGCCGACAAGATTCTCAGCACGTTCCCGGCCATCGACACCGTGGTCGATAACATCAAGATCAGCCAAGGCCTGGAGCAAGTGGCGAGTGTACTCGACCGCGGGACGCTGATTCGCTCGCATGTGGTGGCAGATCTGGGGCACATCCTGCACTCGCGGCATCAATACCATTGGCACACCGGCTACGTGCCGCCGCAGACGGTGGCGGCGCCGCACCTGGGGGCCTGGGTCGCGCGCGTGCTGGGTCCGCGGAACCCGGCGATTCCGGCGTTTATCAACATCGGCCAGCGGCTGGAAGGCGTGGGAGAGAGCGAAGAGCTAAAGGCATTCACCACCGCCGGTTTCTTGGGGAACGAGTACGGACCGTTCAATATTCCCTTCCCGCAAGACGCGGCGGCCTCGCTGCGTCCGCCCAAGGGGATGACGGCCGAGCGTTTTGCCGCCCGCTACAAACGCTATCAGGAGCTGCTCAAACAGAGTCCGGCGGCCCAGCAAGCCAGCGATTATCACCAGCAATCGATGCTGCGTTCCATCGAGAGTGCGCAGCGGCTGCTGTCTTCGCCCGATCGCACGGCCTTCGATCTGTCCGAGGAGCCCAAGGAATCTTTCGAGCGTTACAACACGGGCCGTTTCGGCCTGGGTTGCCTTCTGGCCCGGCGGTTGGTCGAGGCCGGGGGGCGTTTCATCGAAGTCACGACCGAGTACGAGCCGTTCAAGACCTGGGACACGCACGAGAACGGCCACACCACGCTGGAAACCATGAAGCAGGTGATTGACCGTCCGATCGCGCAGTTGATTCGCGATCTGGAACAGCGCGGACTGTTGAATCGCACGCTGGTGGTGCTGGCCAGCGAGTTCAGTCGCGACATGATGATCGAAGGCGTCCCTGGCAGCACGGCCAAAGATCAATCCCGCGCCAAGGCCGATTTCATGCAGGAGCTGAAACAATACGGCCTGCATCGGCACTTCACCGGCGCCGGCAGTGTGCTGATGTTCGGCGGCGGCATCAAGCGCGGCTTCCTGTACGGCGAGACCGCCCCCGAGCGCCCTTGTCTGACAATCAAGAATCCCGTCTCCATTCCCGATCTGCACGCCACCATCTACACGGCGCTGGGCATCAGCCCTCAAACGGCCTTCGAAGTGGAGAAACGCCCCTTCTACGTCACCGAAGACGGCCACGGCAAACCCGTCGCGGACCTCTTTGCGTAAGAGGTTCAAGCCCGCGCGCCACCATCATGCCGTTGGACATATCTTCCTCCTCCTCCTCCTCCGCGGCAATCTCCCAGGCGGTCTTCTCGATTGCAGACAACCTTCCCGTGCCACATAATGCTGGAGCCGATCGGCCAAGGCGTGGCCCACCGCAGAACTTAACGAGTTCAGAATGGCAAAAGCCCCCAAATTTAAAATTTAACATTCCACTAAGTGCCGTTGCGTACCGAGAAGGCGGATGGTGGATCGCCCATTGTCTTGAATTGGACCTCGTTGCCGAAGGGAACACTCCGGCTGCGGCAATCAAGGACGTCATGGAGCTCTCGGAAACGCAAATCAAGCTGGCCCTCGAGGCTGGAGACTTGGACTCGATTCTTCGGCCAGCCCCGGCCGAGATTTGGAGAATGTTCTGGATGGCCGGTAAATCCATTTCCGCTCCCCGGAAGAAATCGTCCAAGTCGCACGTGGAACGCTTTGAGGCGAGGGAACTCGTCTTGGCCTGATGGCAAAAAAGACAACGGCCCGCCTGAGGGCTAGGAATGCTATTGGTGTGGCGTGGGAGCAAGGTTAGATTGCTCGCATCCTTGGGGGGATACAAGGAAGTTGAGCGATGGCCCATCGATGGTCGGA
>JBGTDH010000984.1:0-3161 GCA_041748435.1 Pirellulales bacterium | reverse complement strand
GCGGAGCTCCGTTTCGATCCTGTGGGCCAGATTGCCGTGCTCTTCCGGCGTCCCGCACAGGTAGATGGCCTGCACTTTGCGGCCAGCCAGTTGATTTTGCGCGGCGGCCAGCGTGCGGCGCAGCTCGGGGAACGGCGCCTTGAGGTTGTCCAGCGATTGCATCGCTTCGTGCGGCAGCCGCGCCGTGCGCATGAAGACGGGATCGCGGCCGACGAGCACCGTGAGATCGACCTCTTCGGACACCACATCGACCAGCAGCCGCACTTCTTCCGCCCCGGCCTCGGCGCCGCGCAGGAACAGCGAAGCCGCGGCCACGGGCCGCAGAATCATCTTCTTCACTTCGAGGTTGGCCTTCTGGCAGGTCTCCTCGAACTGCTTGACCATCTCCGGCGAGAGGGCCGCCGCCAACACCGTGCGATTGCCTTCGGCCGAGGACGCCAGCGGCAAATAATCGAGCGGCCAGTCCTCTGCCAGCGAATGAAATTCCCGCATGGCCTGCCAGCGGACCATCTCCGGCAATTCTTCGTCCGGCACCGGCGGGAAGGAAAGCTGCTTCAGCTCGATACTGGCGCGGCCGACCGAGATCAGAGCATCGTCCCTTCGGACGCCGGCCGCATCGAGCGCGGCACCGATGGCTTCGCCAATCTGCGGATCGGCCGCGGGCTTGCCTTCTTCTTTGTCTTTGTCGCGCGGCGTCAGCGGCACGCTCAGCAGGCGTTCCACCAGCACGCCGCTCCCCTTGGAGCTGGCGACGGCCACGCGGGCTTCGCGGTTATCCCACTCGAGGGCGAGGAAACGGGACATAGGTGGGGGCTAGGGGTTAGGGGCTGGGGACTGGGGATTAGGGACAAGGGAAGTACTACAGCGCTTGCACACCCAGGACCTCCAGAGGGAAACCGCGGCCGAGGTGGCTCACATTCCTCCAGAATAATACGCGGGACGCGCCTTTGGTAGCATCGATTACCGCCTCAATTCGCGCGGAAGGGCCGCCTTCGTCGAAATAGCCCACCACTTGGGCCCGATAGACACTGCCGCCGCCGCACATAAAGGGCAGCATTTGCTTCATTTCCGCCAGCGTGACCAGGCCCTCGCTCATGATCCAGGTCTCGTAACGGCGTTGCGGCCGATCGGGGGTGGGCACCGGCTCCCGCTCGCCGATGATCTTGTCCGCGATCTCCTCCGTCATGCCGGGGATGCCCATCAGGATCTGGCGGGGGGCCTGATTGACGTTGATGCGTGCCGGAATGCGGTCCTGACCCGTGGCGGTGAAGCTGTCCATGAGCTTGGGAAGATATATGTTCATGGCGATCAGATCGCTCACAAACGGCGAGGCCAGCAGCGTGGCCTGATTCTCTCCGTCCAGCTTCACGCTGACCTTAGAGCCGATCAGCTCCAGCACGTTGGGAATGGTCTTGGTGGCCTTGGTCTGAAAGTTCGGCTTACGCCCGGCGATCTGCGCGGCCTCTCCGCTGGCGGTGCTGGGACCGGCCTGACGATAGGCGACGACAAACGTGCCCCAATCGGGACCGCCGATGGCCACGACGTCGTTGTAGAGCTGCTCCAGATCTTCGCCATTGAGAAAAATGCGCGGCAAACCCTCTGCGTTCAGATTGCCTTCCATGCTGTAGAGCGTGAGATACCCGGACCAGCCGCGATTATCCGAGCCGTCGGCAGACTCCGTTTCCTCCGTCGTCGTGGCCTGCCCTTCGTGCAGGTCGGTCAGACCGTTGCGGTTAGCGTCGGTGCCAAACAGCAAATACGGCGTAACGCCCACCACCAACAGCAACTCTTCCACCGTGACCAAGGGGCCATTCTTGGGTTCATAGGGCGGGTCGAGCAGGGTGTACTCATCGACCTCCGCGCCAAATTCGCGCGGCTCGTCGTCTTCGTCGAGATAATCAAGAATGGCGTCGGCGATCTCCTCCGTCATGCCGGGCAAGCCCATCAGCAGGGTCCGGCCGCTGCCGGGAAGCATCTTATCGGCCTCGAGCAGCATGTTCAGGTTGAGCCGGCTCGATTCGTCCTCCAGTCCATACCGCAACCCCGGCGGGGCGCCATCCTGATAGAGGGGCGCCAGCATCGTGAACCGGCCGCGATCGTACGGCGATTCATCATCCACCACCAGCACGCCTTGGAACCGGGTGGGGTTGTCGTAATGCCCGCCTGCATCTTCCTGCGCCGTGATGTTTTGCGCCAGGAACAGACGAGCCATCTCGAGGCCGGAGTCCGCCAGAGCCTGTGCCTGCACCTGCCGCCCCGCCAGGATGGCCGCTTCTTCCTCGGCCAGCATCATCTCGGTGAACGTGTAGCCCGCCAGACTCATCATGGCGATCACGATCAGAACGATGATGAGAATCATGCCGTCTTGGGGTTTAGAAGAGCGATTGCAAATTGCAATTTCCTGCTCGCTCATGGCGTGCTCCCCGAACCGCTCGTACTGGTCCCGGTGGTCGTCGTCCCGGCGGCGGCTTCTTCCGCTGCCTTGGCGGCCTCTGCCGCGGCTTCCGCTTCTTGCTGCGCCAACGTCTTGGCAGCGGGCAAGGGCACCAGCAGCCGATACACGCGGTAACCCGACTCCATGGACAGGCTGGCCAGGTCCATCATGGCGGCCGCCGATCGATCCGCCGACGACGCCGCGACCGCCAGGCTAATCTCCACGGCCACCGGCAAGTTCTTATTCGCCGTCGAGTCCCATTCGTCCAGCCACTCGATGCCATCGAAGTAACGAAACTCCAGCGCCGTCACCTCCGGCGCCAGGAGCTCTTCGTACATGCCCATCTCCTGCATGCCACCGTTGTTCACAGCCCAACTGGTGGCGGCGCGATCCATCTCGCGGCGCACCAGGCCACTGGCGCCGGTGCTGCCATCGAGCACGTAGTAGGCCACGGTCTTCACGTCGCTCACGACGTCGGTCGGGCGGCCGTCGGGCATGGCCAGCATGCGATCGTATTGATCGATGCGGGGCAAGCGGCTGACATCGACTTGCAACTCGTACAGGTTTCCGTAGAGCCCCGGCTCGGGATTCACGACGGCCGTTTCCGCCAGGTCCTGATTCGTGCTTTCCTCGCTGCCGCTGCTCCCTCCGCTGGAGCTCGATCCCGATGATCCGGCGCCGGATGAACCCGAGGAGGAGTTCGCGCTCTGTGCTTGCTGCGCCTGCT
>JBGTDH010000983.1:0-2190 GCA_041748435.1 Pirellulales bacterium | reverse complement strand
GGAGAGTTGGCGGCCAAGTTGGGGGCCGGGGCCATCGCGGCGTTGCCCGGCGGGCTGGCCTTCTCGACCACCAGGGAATTGCGCGCGATGGCGATCGGCCAGAAGACGGTGCCCGACCGCAAAGGCGTCCCGAGTAAAGTGCTCGATCACAAGGTGCTGTGGTCGCTGCCGATTGAAGGAGGCATTGCCGCACTGACGGCAGGCGACACGATTATCGTGGCGGGCAGTACCACGGTCACGGCCGTCGATGCCAAGGCTCGCCAGATCGCCTGGTCGGCCGAAGTGGATGGCATCCCCTATGGACTGGCTGCCGCGAATGGCCTGCTCTACGTGAGCACCGATCGTGGCACGATCTATTGTTTCGCTGGTGGCGAGCATCCATCGCCTGCCGTGATCCAGGAACCGCGGGTCGAGCCGAAGATCGATGCCAAGTACGTTGCGGCCGCTGAAGAGGTCATCCGCCGCACGAACATCAAAGACGGCTACTGTCTCGATCTCGCGTGCGGCGACGGCAGCCTCGCAATCGCGCTGGCCGAGCGCTCGAATCTGCAAATCTACGCGCTGAACTCCTCCGCCGCGGAAGTGGCCGCGCTTCGCTTGCGGCTTAGCGCTGCCGGCCTGTACGGCTCGCGCATCAGCGTGCATCAGGCCGATGCGGAACACGTCGGGCTGACGCCGCGACGCTCGCCGTATGGAAAGTACTTCGCCGATCTGGTGATCTCGTCCCAATCGCTCGTCGAAGGCCCGATCGAGATTGCGCCGCTGGCCGAGCTGCGCCCCGGCGGCGGCATCGCTTGCACCGGAACGCCCGGCCAGATGCAGGTCTTCACGCGGCCTGCGCTCGCCAAGACGGGAAGCTGGACGCACCAATACTCGGATCCGGGCAACAGCAGTTGCTCCGCCGATGAGCTGGTAAAAGGGGAGCTGCACGCTCTCTGGTATCGCGATGTCGATCTGGAGATGCCGCAGCGGCACGGCCGCGGTCACGCCCCACTATTTGCCGAGGGGCGGATGTTCGTGGAGGGGATCGATGCCCTGCGAGCGGTCGATGCCTACAACGGCCGCAACCTGTGGGAGTTCAAGCTCCCTGGCGTGCAGCACGCCTTCAGCGCCGATCATCTCTCCGGCACGGCGGTCACGGGCAGCAACTTTTGCGTGGCGTCCGGCAGCGTCTACGTGCATGACAAGCAGCGCTGCTACCGCCTGGATGCGGTCACGGGCAGCAAGCTCGGAGAGTTTCCACCGCCGGCCGCGCGCGACGGCAAGCCGGGGCAGTGGGGCTACATCGCTTGCGATGGCAAGCTGCTCTACGGCTCGCTCGCCAACGCGCAGCATCTGGTGCGTTACGCTTATGTGCGAGCCGATATGAGCGAGCTGTGGGGCGAATCGAGTACGCTGTTCGCGATGGATGCACAGACCGGCGAGCTGCAGTGGCGCTACGACGCGCAAGAGTCGATTCGTCACAACGCCATCACGCTGGGCGCGGGTCGCGTGTTTCTGATCGATCGGCCCATCGCCGACGAAGACAAATGGAACCCCGCCGACAAATCGGCCAAGCTCGCGCCCGTGAAGAATGTCAATCAGGCCGCGGGGCGGATCGTGGCTCTCGATGCCATCACGGGCAAGCTGCTGTGGAAGAACAACGAGGCCTTTGGCACGGTGCTCTCTTACAGCGCCGCGCACGATGCCCTGTTGATGTCGTACCAGGCCACGCGCTTCAAGCTTCCCTCCGAGGTCGGCGGCCGGTTGGCCGCGTATCGCGGCGCGACGGGGGAGCTGCTGTGGGACAAAAAAGCCGTCTACACCACGCGACCGCTGATGAACGATCGCACGCTGTATGCCCAAGGCGGAGCGTGGGACTTGCTGACGGGCGAGGACCAGCCGTTCGATTTCAAGCGCAGCTACGGTTGTGGGCAACTGGCCGGATCGAAGCACATGCTGCTGTTCCGCTCCGCCACGCTGGGCTATCTGGACCTGACGCGCGGCTCCGGCACGGAGAATTTCGGCGGCCTGCGGCCCGGCTGCTGGATCAACGCCCTGCCCGTAGGCGGGCTGGTGCTCATTCCCGATGCCTCCGCCGGCTGCACATGCAGCTACCAGAACCGTTCCTGGATGGCGTTGGAAGGCGACGAGTAGTCTTCGGTCTTGGCGGGTGTAAGCGTAGTCATCTCGCTCCGCCGAGTTGGCGGC
>JBGTDH010000982.1:0-6660 GCA_041748435.1 Pirellulales bacterium | reverse complement strand
GCACGTGACGCTCTGAATGGCAGGGTCGTCATCCACGACCAACACGCGGGGCCGCCGCGCACGAATTCCTGCCAACGCCGCCGCAGCGGCGCGCGGCGTCTGAAAACGATCGCGCGGATCCGTGGCCAGCATCCGCTCCAGAACAGCCGTCAAGGCGGCAGGCGTGTCTTCGTCGAGCTCCGCCAAGCCAGGAAAATGCCCTGTCTGATGACAGCGGATTTTTTCCTCGATGTCTTCGTCGGGACAAGGGAGCCGGCCCGACAACATGCGGTACAGCGTGCAGCCCAGGCTGTAGATGTCGGAGCGAATATCGGCCGCCCGCGGATCGTCGATGGCTTCCGGCGCCAGGTAATCGACCGTGCCCATGCGTGTATCGCCGCAGGTCTGAAAGGTGGATTGCAACTCAGGAGGCAAGCAAGGCGCAACCTCCAGGTCCTCGGGAATGGCTTCCGCCACGAACCTCGCCAATCCGAAGTCCAGAATCTTCACGATCCGCCCCTCGGCCAGCATCAAATTGTGGGGCTTGATATCCCGATGGATCATGCCGCGCTCGTGGGCATGCTGGAGCCCCCAGGCAACCTGTTGCGCGTAGTTGCAGGCGGTTTCCAGCGGCAAGCGATCTTCCCGCGTCAGCACGCGTTCCAAGTCCAAGCCGGGCACGAATTCCATCACCAGATAATGAACATCGCGCCACTGCTCCGCATCGTAAGCATGCACGATGTTGGAATGCGACAAACGGGCCGCAGTGCGCACCTCACGGTGGAACCGCTCGATCATCTCACCTCGTCGCAAAAGCGCCGGATTCACAATCTTCAGGGCGACCACGCGTTGCATCATCCGATGGCGCGCCCGGTAGACCACGCCCATGCCCCCTGCGCCTAGAAATTCTTCGATCTCGTAGCGAGGGTGGTCCAGTAATTCCTCGGGGATACTTACGAAGCCTTGTGAGACGCCGGGGGTGCAATAGCCGCCGGCCGTTAGTGGCTTAGTGTCTCCCAAGGCATTCCATTGCGGAAGCGAGCCCGTGTCCGGCCCGATCGCCACCGCAGGAGTGTTATTGTTTTTGGATAAGCGGTTCATTCGACCAGACTCCTTTTGCCCTTAGCCCTTGATGGCAAACGACGTTCCAACGAGGCAACATCGGGCCCATTGCTCTTATTGTTCCTGAGCGTGAACGACGGATGGGAAGATTATTTGGCACGCAATTTGCACTCCGTCGCGGGACATCGTGACCAGGGATATCCGGGTCTTGTATGCGTAGCACCCAACTCCTAGAAATACAGACGAGCAGTGTGGACTGCACTGCTCCGAGCCTGCCTGATCGATGGATAACCACTCGCGGTTTCGGCCGACAAAAGCAGCTTTGTCCCCAGTACCGGGTTTAACAGCGACTCGGTGGGGTCGTAACGCAACGATGGGACCTCGAGCTATGATTCGACCCCTGCGCATCGCCCTGGCAGACGACGAACCACTCCAACGGGACGTTTTAGAGGCCTTGCTTAACAAAGCGGGGCATTCGGTGGTGTTCAAGGCTGAAAACGGGAAGGCTCTGGTTGACTACTGCCGGCACTCGCCGCCGGAGATGATTGTGGCGGACATTATGATGCCCGACATGGACGGTCTGGATGCCGTGGCCGCCATCTATGAACAATCGCCCACGCCCATCATTCTGGTTTCCAGCCACCAGGATCAGGAGTTGATCGAACGAGCGAGGGAAAACCACGTGCTGGCGTACCTGATCAAGCCGGTCTCCCTGGAAGCCCTTAAGCCTGCCATTGCCTTGGCGTGGAGCCGGTTCGAGGAATTTCAGGAGCTTCAAGGAGAAGCCAACGACTTACGCAAGGCGTTGGCAGATCGTAAGGTCATCGAACGCGCCAAGGGACTGATGATGAAACACCTGCATATCGAAGAGCCCGACGCATTCCGGCGACTACAGAAACTGGCCTCCAGCAAGAATCAGAAGCTGGTGGATGTGGCCAACATGATTGTGACGGCCGCCGAAGCGCTGAGCAGTTGAGGCTGGGGGAACCACTATGGCGGACAGCGATGCGCGGGAGTGCAACCCGGAAGCGGCCGTCGAGCGCTTGGGGGGCGATGCCGATTTGTATCGCGAGGTGCTGACGCGGTTTTATGCTGACGCAGACAACTCCGTGGCGCGCTTGCGTCGTGCGCTGGAAACCCAGAATGCCGACGAAATGCATCGCGCAGCACACAGCTTTAAGGGCCTGGCGGCAATGTCCGGAGCGGAGCGGGTCGCGCGCACCGCGGCAGAATTGGAGCAGATGGGCAGGAACAAGCAACTCGAGGAAGCGCCCCCTCTGGTAGATCGTATCACGATCGAGCTACAACGCAGCCGCCTGGAACTGGCGCCGCACTTCGAGTAGCATCACGCTAACTGCTTGATCTGCAATTCGTGCTGGTCGAGAAACGCCAACAGTTCCGCCCGCGTGAACAGACTCTCTGTAGCGCCGATGGCGCGAACGCAGCTTGCGCCCAAGGCGCTGCCCCACCGCAGGCAGCCGAGCGCATCCTGGCCATCCAGCAAGCCGGCGATGTAGCCGGTATCGAATGCGTCGCCGGCGCCGGTGCCCCCGACGAACTCGACGGGATAGACGCCTGCCCGCACCCGCAACCCCTCGGCCAGCAAGACCGTGCCCGCTCCGCCACAGGTAATGCACACGGCAGCGGCGCCAGCCGAGCGGAACTTCTCCGCCTGCAAAATGGGATCCATCAGCCCCGTAATGATCGCGGCTTCGTCCGTGTTGGGGAGAAAGACATCGGTGTGGGCCAACACGCCTTCCAGGCTTTGCCAGTGATCTCCGGGGCCGGGGAGCACCACATCCAGCACCGTCTTCACGCCGGCGGCGCGTGCCTGCCGGAACAACTCCGCCAGCGGCGCATGCTGGAAGCGGGACATCAGCAAGTATCCACCGACATACAAGACTCGCGAGCGCTGGACTTGCTCCCAGGGAATATGGTCGACGCGGAAACGTCCATTGGCGCCTAGCGTGTGGATAAAGCGGCGATCTTCCCCTTGCACGTTAATGATCAACGTGCCCGAGGTGCCGATACCTTCCAGCTCGCGAATTCCGCTGACGCCCACGCCGGCCGAGGCCAGTGTGTGGCGAATGAACTGACCAAAGGGATCGCGGCCGACACAGCCCATTACGCCCACGCTGACCCCCAGGCGAGCCAGGCCCATCGCCACGTTGGAGGCGCAGCCGCCGATGGCCAGCGGCAGTTCATCGGCCAGCAGCAGCTCGCCCGCGCGCGGAACGTGATCGATCGGCGAGCACAAATGATCGGCCACCAGGATTCCCGTGCTTAGGCACGCGGGAGGCGAGGCGGTGGGGCCCACGGGCGATGCGCTCGGATTCATGCGTTGCTAGCTACTCCCCTCGCCTTGACCCACCGCGTTGATTTCCCTAGGGTCCGCTCGACCTGATTCTCGATCGGCCGCCAATCCAAGCGTGCGGCTGCACGGAATGACGCCGGCGGAGATCGACTTGTTCGGTTGTAATCGCCCGCGAGCCTGTTTTCCAGGGCAAGCACGATCCCATCACGACGGACCAAGGATGGCCCGCTGAGGAGAGGTCTTATGTCTCGCATGCTTTGTGGTTTGGCCGCCCTCGTGCTGACCGCGGCAACCGGTGTGTCCTTGGCTCAGTCGCAACCCGCCGAAGGCGAAATTCGCATTGCCCGCCTCATTCGCGAATTAGGCTCCGACAACTACGAGGAGCGGCAACGGGCGAGCGTGGCGCTGGCCCGCCTGGGGTCGCAAACTCGCAAACAATTGGACGATGCGGCGAAATCGGCCGATCCGGAGGTGCGGCTGCGTGCGGCCGATCTGATCAAGCAGATCAAGGTCCGCGATCTGTGGTCTCCCAGCGTGGTGACGTTCCAGTGCCAGGCCGAGCCGGCTTCCACGGTGGTGGCCCGCCTCGCGGCGCTCAGCGGCAATCGGCTGCTGGTGGGCGATCAATACGGCACGTTTCAAGACACTCCCATCACGCTCGACTACCCCGATGGTCCGTTCTGGGAAGTGCTGGATGATCTGTGCCGCCAGAGCCGCAACCATGTGCGCTCCCACTACGATACGCGCAACCCCGGCCTGGTGGTCGTCGCCGGCACGCCGGGCCAGTTTCCCACGGCCTACGCCGGACCGGTGCGATCTCGCATCACCAGTGCGCGGCGCGTGTTCATCGAAGAGCTCGATTACGACGAGCTGAAGTCGGAGAAGACGCACACGTTTCAGCTCAACTTGCAGATGATGTGGGAGGACCGCTTCCGCCTGGTCTCGTATCGCTCTCAGCCGGAGCTGGTCGAAGCCGTGACCGATACCGGCGTGCAACTCTCGGCCACGCAGCCGGCCGGCAGCGGCTGGAACGTGGCTAGCCAGGGCACGCATCAGGTCTCTACGGAAATGAGATTGCATCCGCCCGCCACCACGGCCCGCGCGCTGCGCCTGCTGCGTCTGAAATGGGGGCTGATCGCGGTGGGCGATATGAGCACGCTCGAACTGAATGACCTCAATTCGTCCCAGCCGCACCGCCAGGACGATGTCGAGCTGATCGTGGAGAGCCTGCAGGAGAGCCCCGGCGCACGGTACGAGATTTCGCTCGTGGTCTACCGCGACCTCGTGATTCCCGATCCGCAGGAACTGATGTTCCAGGAGAACGACGTGCAATTGCTGGATACGCAGGGTCGGCCGTTCCGCAAGCAGGGCCAAACCAATAGCCTGGCCGATCGCGGCGTGCGGCTGCGCATCAGCTTCACGGGCGAGACGACCGACAGCAAGCCCGCCAAACTGCAATTCACCTACCCCCGCCTCCGCGACCGCCACGACCTCGAGATCACCTTCCGCGACGTGCCCCTGCCGACCGCCCGCCCAGAGTAGAAGTCTCTTTCGCTGCCGGTTTGTCCGGCGATTCGCTAGTGGCTCTGTCCACCGTCAGATTGATGGGTCCTAGGACGGCCTCCCAAGCGGACTGGCGAATGTAGGCCGGTCTCTCCGAGACCGGCAGCGGGTTTCGGAGAAACCCGCGTACACTTTTCGTGCTCGTCGTCCGCGTTTTTATCGGCTGAGGCCTTGAACCACGAACTATCAGCCCAGCGTGACCGTGGTGACAGATCACTAGGCACTTGCATGCTGCGGGAAGTAAGTTATCCGTTTCTTAACAAGCTTGAATCCTCAAGATGATCTTACACGAAGCGAATACCGCCGTCGGACATTAACGTCCATCGATCGGATGAACATGACCTGGAGCGCGATCCGCGCTTTCTGAAGCGAATTGCGGATGCACGGGCGAGCTTGCAAAGCGGCAAGGGAGTGCGGATCGAGGACGTCGCGCTCGAGCCAACACCGCGCCCTCGCCGAGTCCGACGCGCCACCTGACAGCATCAACACGGCGCGTCGGTTGGTTACGTCGCATAATTCTCGACAGGGGCTTGCCCACTCCGTTGCTCCATTTGTAGCAATGAACGTCACCCTGGTGACGCCGTCGGGCAAGGGCTGGTAGGATAAGAGCGGAAAGCTTGCACAGGAGTCTCCTGTAATGACTGTCGCCGACACACGTATCAGCCTTGCCAGTCCGCTGGTCCCGATGGCGATCCACGGCCCATCGTCTGCGATGGATAACCACTGGGATCAGGCGCTCAACAGCGTGGACCACCTACGCGACCTGTCAGACGACTGGGACGGCCAGGGCGCCCGCGCCCCGGAAGTCGCCAACGTTAATCAGGCTGCGAACTGGATTAGCGAGATGGGCCGCTGGCGCCACGCATTGCCGCCCACCTCGCGTCTCTCCCGGAACGCTAGGTGAGGTGTTGCTCGAATGGCGCGGCGAATCATTTTATCTTGTGGCCGAGATCGCGAACCCCACGCACGTGGACTGGCTTCTCAACGTGCCTGGCCAACCAATTCGGCAATGGGCTACGGATGCACTCAGCCCCTGGATCGTTCGGGCTGACCAATAGACAGCGGTCGTAAAGTATGGCCATGGACCAAGAGTTGAGCCTGTCAGGCTATCAACATGACAAGCAGAGGGCGCGCGAACTGCAGATTCAATTGGCGGAGTTGGCCGAGCGAGACATCGTATTAGCGCCGGAAAGTTGACGTTCTGGAGACCATCGCATGGGAAAGTTGCAAGGCAAGGTCGCGCTGATTACCGGCGCAAGCAAGGGCATCGGGTTGGGCATTGCGCGCGGCTTTGCGCGGGAGGGGGCTTCTCTGATTCTCGCGGCGCGGGCATCGGACGCGCTGCAGGCGGCGGAGCGCGAGATGAAAGCGCTGGGCGCCGACGTCGTGGCCGTGGCCACCGATGTCACCCTGGAAGCCGAGGTCGAACGGCTGTTTGCGCAGGCGGCCGAGCGATTCAGTCAACTGGATGTGCTGGTCAACAATGCCGGCGCCTTCGATGGCGGCCCGTTGGATCAACTCTCCTTGGAAGCCTGGGATAAAGTGATGGCCGTGAACCTGCGCGCGCCCTTTCTCTGCACGCGGGCCGCGCTGCGACTAATGAAGCCCCGCGGCGTGGGCCGGATCATCAACATCGGCTCGATCTCCGCGCAGCGCGTGCGGCCGGGGTCGGCGCCTTATTCCACGTCCAAGCATGGGTTGTGGGGCCTGACGCAGGTCACGGCGCTCGAGGGGCGGGAGTA
>JBGTDH010000981.1:0-1932 GCA_041748435.1 Pirellulales bacterium | reverse complement strand
CGCTGCGGCAGTACGCCAAAGCATTCGAAGCGCTGGAGAGCAGCTATTTTCACGAGCGGGCCAACGATATTCACGACATCGAGCGTTGCCTCCTGCGCAACCTGCTAGGCCTGCGCCGCGAGCAAGTGAGCCAGTTGACTTCGGCCGTGCTGGTGCTGGCACACAATCTCACCCCCAGCGAAACCGCCAATCTCGATAAGCGCTTCGTGCGCGGTTTCGTCACCGAGGTGGGCGGGCCGGGCAGCCACACCGCCATCGTCGCCCAAGGTCTGGAGATTCCCGCCGTGGTGGGCACGGGCTCGTTCCTCACCGATGTGTCCGGCGGGGACCTGGTCATCATCGATGGCGATCAGGGCATGGTGATCCTGAACCCCGACGAAGAGACCGTGGCCCGCTATCGGCACGAGGTCCAAGAGCATCTCGACCTGGCGGTGAGGCTGGAGGCTCTGCGGGACCTGCCGGCCGAGACTCTGGACGGCGTGCGGATTCAACTCTTCGGCAACATCGAGTTTCCCCACGAAGCCACCGTTTGCCTGGAGCGCGGGTGCGACGGCATCGGCCTGTATCGCACGGAGTTTCTCTATCTCGGCGCCGCCATCGAACCCACCGAGGAAGATCATTTCAACGCGTATGCGGAAGTGCTGCGGGTGATGGGAGACAGACCGGTTGTCATCCGCACGCTGGACCTGGGGGCCGACAAGATGGCCCACCTGCCCAAGCCGGAAGACGAGTCCAACCCGTTCTTGGGGCTGCGCAGCATTCGCCTGTCGCTGCGAAACCTGCCATTGTTCCGGACGCAACTGCGAGCCATGCTGCGGGCCAGCGCCACCGGCAACGTGCGCGTGAACTTCCCCCTGATCACCACGCTGCGGGAGTTGCGGCAGGCCAAGATGGTGCTGGCCGATGTGATGGAGGATCTGGAAGAGCACGGCGTGCCGTACCGCAAGGATTTACCCATCGGCATGATGGTCGAGGTCCCGGCGGCCGTGATGATGATCGATCACTTCGTGCAAGAGGTCGATTACCTGAGCATCGGCACCAACGACTTAATCCAGTACACGCTGGCCGTGGATCGCTCCAACCGCGACGTGGCGGGCTTGTACAACCCGGTCGATCCGGCCGTGCTGAAGCTGATTCAGATGTCGATCGCGGCGGCCGATCGGCGGGGAATTCCCGTCAACGTGTGCGGCCAGATGAGCAGCCGTCCCACGTACACGATGCTGTTGCTGGGGCTGGGCCTGCGGCAATTAAGCGTGAACGCGGCCGCCATTCCCGAGATCAAGAAGCTGTGCCGCAGCGTGACGATCGAGCAGTGCCGGGCGGTGGCGGAGAAGGCCATGCACATGGAGAGCGCCGCGAACATTCGCAGCATGTTGAAGGAAGAGTTGAAGAAGGTGTTGCCGGAATTAGTCAGTAGTTAGTGGTCCGTAGTCAGTAGTTTGTCGCCACCACTAACCACTAACCACTAACCACTAACCACTAACCATAATTTCATGATTCGCCAGCGTATCCGCATCCGCTTCCGCAAGGAGGGAGATTTGCGGTTAATCGGCCATCGGGACTTGCTGCGCACGTTGGAACGCCTGTTCCGGCGGGCGGAGCTGCCGTTGGGCATGAGCGAGGGTTTTCATCCCAAGCCCCGGATGAGTTTCCCTTCCGCGCTGGCCGTAGGCATCGTCGGAACCGACGAGGTGATGGAGTTGGAGTTGTCCCAGGAGTGCACCGCCGAGGAAGTGCTTGCCGCCCTGACGCCGCATTTGCCGCCGGGTTTGGCGATCAACTCGCTGGTGGTCATGCCGCCGGGGGCCAAGAAGCCGCAGGTGCGTTTTGTGCAGTTCGAGGTGGGCTTGCCGGCCGAGAGGCACAGTGCCGCAGCACAGCGAATCGAGCGTTTGTGGGCAGAGGAGACGCACATTGTGGAGCGGGAAGAGG
>JBGTDH010000980.1:0-3196 GCA_041748435.1 Pirellulales bacterium | reverse complement strand
GTTGGCCGTGGGCGATTCCCGCCGCGCCCAGTCGCTGGTGGAGCAGGCCAAAGCGCAAGGGGCCAACTACGGCCTGTTGGACGATTCGCCCGCCAAAGTGGAAGCCGCCCTCAATAAGCACAACGAGTTGATGCAGCGGCGCTCGTCCTCGCCCACGCCGGAGGTTTACAACCGCCAGTATGCGGAGCTGTTGCTGGAGCAATCGGACGCGCTGCTGCGGTGGCGCAGCTTTGCCGATGCCGAGCGATTGGCCACCGACGCCAGCCGTCTGAACGTAAACTACGGCCCTTTCGAGGCCAAGCCGGCCGATCTGCTGAAGCGCATTGCCGCCGCCAAAACGGGAACTCCGCCGGCCGGCTTTACCGCCGATGCCACGTCCCGCCCCCTGACCGATCGTGCAGCGCCGCCGCCTGGCGCCGCTGCTGCATCGCCCGCTGCCAAGCAACAAGCCTTGCTCCTTGTGGGCCGCGCTCGTCAGGCCCTAACGGCCGGAGACTTCCTGGCGGCCGAGACCTTGGCTCGCCAAGCCGAAGAGCTCCGTGTGCCGGATGCAGCCTTTACGCTGCAAGAAGATCGCCCTTCCTTGGTGCTGCTCGATCTGACCCGCGCCCGCATGAGCGGTGGGCGTCCGGCGGGAGCGCCGCCGGGTGGCAACGGAGCGGGGGGCGTGAATCAGGCCCTTTACAATCCGCAAGGAGACCGCACCCGCAACGTGCCGGCTGCCAGCCAGGTAGAAACCTTGCCCCGGCCCGGAGCGTACAATCCGCAGCAAGCGGGTCGCATCGGAACGACGGCCCCGCCGTACGGACCGCGGCCGGAAGGCACACAGACGCGGCTGGACGATATCGCCAGTCAGCAGGCGGTGCTGGCCAAGAAGGTCACCTCACAGGTGGCCCAGACGGAGACCGCCGCCAAGCAGATGCAGCTCAAGGATCCCAAGCGTGCGGTGCAGATGCTGGAGGAAGCCCGCGCCGCAGTGCAAGGCTCCGGCATGGATCCCAACTCTCAAGCGCCGCTGCTGCGTCGCCTGGATCGTGAGATCGGCGATGTACGGCAGTACGTGGTGGAGAACACGCATCGCATCTCGCTGGACGAGCGCAACAAGGCCGTGACCGACGGCATGGAGCGCGAGCGGCTGGCCAAGGTCGAGGTCCAGGAGAAGCTGGCCCTGATGGTCGACGACTTCAACAAGCTGATGGACGAGCATCGTTACGCCGAAGCCGAAGTGGTGGCCAAGCGCGCCTATGAGCTGTCGCCCAACGAGCCGGTCGTGCGGCAGTTGATGCTCAACGCCAAGTTCGTCCGCAGCTTCACGAACACACAGGATCTGCGGGAGGCCAAGGAGCGCGGCGTGTACAACACACTGGCCAGCGTCGAAAACTCCGGCGTCCCGTTTGACGACAGCATTCCCCTCCAGTTCCCGGATGCCAAGCAGTGGGACGCGCTCACCAAGGTGCGCAAGGACGGCTTGTCACGGGATCAGGCGGGGCGCAAATCAGAGCGGCAGATCGATATCGAGCGCAAGCTCCGCACGCCCGTCTCGCTCCAGTTTCACGATGCTCCGCTGGCCGAGGTGATGAACTACCTGGCTCGCCTGGCGCAAGTGAACTTGCACTTGGATCCGCAAGGCCTGGCGGAAGAAGGCGTGACCAGCACCACGCCGGTCACCATCGATCTGAGTCAGGACATTTCGCTGAAGAGCGCGCTCAACTTGATTCTGGAGCCGCTGCATTTGAGCTTTGTGATCAAGGACGAGGTGCTCAAGATCACTAGCGAGCAACTGCGCGACGGTCACGTTTATCCCGTGACGTACAGCGTGGCCGACCTGGTGATTCCGATTCCGAACTTCACGCCCAACAACAACATGGGCATGGCCGGCACGCTACGGGACGCAATGCAACAAGCCGGCTCTGCCGGATGGGGCGCCGCCGCCAATGTGGGACAACCGCCGTTCTCCGTAGCCGGCTCCAACGGCAGCAGCACGGCTACGATCAACCCCGCGGTGCTGGCGCAGTCGAGCGGCTCACAACTCCCCTCGCAGCTCGGCGGCGGAACGCCCGGACCCGGCGGTCTGGGCGGCGGGTCGCAAGCAGATTTCGACAGCTTGATCGAGCTGATTACCTCGACCGTGGCCCCGACCACCTGGGACGATGTGGGCGGTCCCGGCTCGATCGCTCCGTTCCCCACCAATCTCAGCCTGGTCATCAGCCAGACGCAGGAAGTGCATGACCAGATTGCCGATCTGCTGGATCAGCTCCGGCGTTTGCAAGATTTGCAGGTCACGATCGAAGTGCGGTTCATCACGCTTAACGACAACTTCTTCGAGCGGATCGGCATCGACTTCGACTTCGACATCGACGACGACATCGACGCTCCGTTTCAGGTCTTCGGCGAATCCAATAACGACGCCGATGGCTTCGGCGCTCTCCCCTCGCGCGATACGCAGGACCGCGACCACGGCCCCGGTGTGACCGTGGGTCTGGATCCGCAGGGTAACTTCAGCGCCGATCTTGATATCCCCTTCCAGCAAGGCAGCTTCCCGCTCTCCGTGCCGCAGTTCGGCGGGTTCCAGCCCGGCGCCGGCGCCACGGTCGGGTTTGCCATCCTCAGCGATCTGGAAGCCTTCTTCGTCATCGAAGCGGCCCAGGGAGATCGCCGCTCCAACGTGTTGCAGGCGCCCAAGGTCACGCTGTTCAACGGTCAGAACGCCGTGGTGTCCGACACCTCGCAGAGCCCGTTCGTGATCAGCGTGATTCCGGTGGTGGGAGATTTTGCCGCGGCTCAGCAGCCGGTGGGGGCCGTGCTCTCGGAAGGAACGTTCCTCTCCGTGCAGGCCGTGGTCTCCAGCGATCGCCGGTTTGTCCGCATGACCGTGGTCCCTTACTTCAGCCCGATTGGCGATGTGAACACGTTCACGTTCAGCGGCAGCCAGTCGGCCACGAACAATGCCACGGCCGACGGCCCGTTGGCCGCCCTCACGCGTCGCACGGCCGAGGCATCGGTCACGCGGGAAGGCACCACGGTGCAGTTGCCCACGTTCAGCTTTGTGAGCGTGGTCACCACGGTCAGCGTGCCGGACGGCGGCACGGTGCTGCTGGGCGGCATCAAACGGCTCAGCGAGGGCCGCAGTGAATTCGGCGTGCCTCTGCTCGGCAAGGTGCCCTATGTGAACCGCCTGTTCCGCAACGTGGGCATC
>JBGTDH010000979.1:0-2139 GCA_041748435.1 Pirellulales bacterium | reverse complement strand
CCGGGTGCGCGGCGTACAGCAAGCACGCGACGGTGGCCACGCGATCGCCAAACTGCCGCCGCACCCAGCCGAACATCGGCAGCACCACGAGCGAGGCCATCAGCACGCCCCACACGCGTCCCGCCAGCTCCCAATCCAGCCCCAGCTTGTGCAGGCCCAACAGTACGACCGGGTACAGATTCAACCCCAGGTTGCTATGGCGAAACGCGGCTTCCAAATCGCCGCGCTCCAGTTGCAAGGCCGCATAAATGTAGACCGGCCCATCTTCCGTGACGACATCCACCCGCCACGCCATTCCCGCCCGCGGGATCAGTGCCGCCGCTACCAGCAGCGCCAGCAACCAGCCCGCGCGGGGCATCGATCTTCGCACGGGAGCCGGCGATGAAAAATCATCGGGATGCTCCGTGCGATCCCGCTCGAAAAATGTAAGCAACGAGTGCGGCATCGCGGAATTTGTCAGACGCGGGCCCGGTATCGATGGTCCAATGCCCCCGCGGACAGCAGGGCGACGGAGAGTAACTGCGTGCGGCCAGAGCGTCAACACAAATGGGGCAGTTTGCGCGTTCTCGGTCTTGGACCCGTCTCGCGGGAGGCGTACAATTCGATGGACAAACGGCTTGTGTCCGGCATAAGCTCGGCGACAACGGCGCCTGGAGGAGGAATCGGGATGACAACTCGCTCCGAGCCAAGTGGCGCGCCCTTCGAGGATGTGGAGTTGCACGGCCACATTATCGATAGCCTGATCCTCCCCAAGGTGCTGGACGTGATTACCAGCCGTGGCGGGAGCTTTCGCATCAAGCAGATTGCTATTGGGCAGAAGCGAGGCGATCCCAGCAACGCGCTGATCCAGGTGCAGGCCGAAAGCCGCGATCGCCTGGACGAGATTCTCCAGCAGATCTCCGATCACGGCGCCGTGCCTACCGCCGCGCAGGATTGCCGTTTGGTGGAGGCCGATATCGCCGGCACGTTTCCCGAGGGTTTTTATAGCACCACCAATCAGAAGACCGAGATCCGGCTGGCGGGACATTGGATCGAAATAGCCGCTCAGGAAATGGACTGCGGCGTGGTGGTCGATCGCGCGGCACGCACCGCCCGTTGCGTGGCGATGTGCGAAATTCAGCTGGGCGAAGCGGTCGTGGTCGGGCATGCCGGAGTCCGAGTCTTTCCGCACGAGCGCGACACGCAGCGGCAGATGTTCGAGTTCATGGGCTCCAGCGTCTCCACGGAAAAGCCCAAGGGCGTGGCCGTGCGGGAGATTGCCGCGGAGTTGTTCAAGACGCGCCGCGGAGGCGGCAAAAGCCTTGTCGTGGGCGGTCCGGCCATCGTGCATACCGGCAGTGGCGTGCATCTGGCGGAGCTCATTCGTCGCGGCTACGTGCAGGTGCTGTTCGCCGGCAACGCCCTGGCCACGCACGATCTGGAGCAGGCCCTGTTCGGCACCAGCCTGGGCATCCACTTGGAGCAAGGCATTCCCACCGAGGAAGGTCACGAGCACCACTTGCGGGCCATCAACCGAATTCGCCGCATTGGGGGAATTCGTCAAGCGGTTCAAGAAAAGCTCATCACCAGCGGCATCATGTACGAATGCGTGCAAAATAACGTCGATTTTCTGCTGGCCGGCAGCATTCGCGATGACGGCCCCCTGCCGGAAGTGATCACCGATGTGCTGGAAGCGCAACGCCAAATGCGGCAGCTCATCCAGGGAGTCTCGTTTTGCCTGATGATTGCCACCACGCTGCACTCGGTGGCGGTCGGCAACTTGCTGCCTGCCTGGGTCAAGGTGGTCTGCGTCGACATCAATCCCTCCACGGTTATCAAGATGAGCGATCGCGGCAGCTTCCAAACCGTGGGACTGGTGACCGATGTGGAACCGTTTTTGCGTGCCCTGGTGCAGGAGATCGATGCGTTAGAGACAAAGTCAGTGGTCAGTAGTTAGTCGTCAGTCGCGAAAGACCACTGACCACGAACCACGGACTACGAACATGCCTAATATCCTGATGTGCCCCCCCGATTATTTCGGGATCGAGTACGAGATCAACCCTTGGATGAATCGTTCGCGGCAGAGCGATCAGGCTTTGGCCACTCAGCAGTGGCAGGGCTTGCGGCAAACCCTGGAAGAGGCTGGCGCGCAGATCGACC
>JBGTDH010000978.1:0-6056 GCA_041748435.1 Pirellulales bacterium | reverse complement strand
GGGCCGTCCGGCTTCCAGCTCGGCTTCGGCCAACTGGAAATACAAGTCGGGGGTCGGGTTGTGCCGAGCCGCACGATAGTAGCTCTCGGCAGCATCTTCGGGCCGGCCCAAGGCAGAGTAGGCCAGGCCCGCCAGTTGCGCAACACGGGGCGGCTCCTCGCCGGGCGGATACGTGTCGGACAGACTTTGCAGCGCTGCCAGCGCGCGTTGTGGCTGATCGAGTTGACGATGCAGCTCGGCCGTGTGAAACAGCGCCTCGCGATGGCTTGGATCACAACCGATGGCGCGATGGTAGTCTGCCAACGCCTGCCGAGGCTGACCGCCGGTCTCCAAAGATTGACCTCGCAACGCCCAGGCGTGTGCCTGCTTGGGATCGAGATCAAGCGCTTGCTGAGCACAGTAGAGCGCGGCCTGCCATCGTCCCTCCGCCACGTGCATCTCGCCTAAGCGGATGATCAACTGCGGATCGTCCCCCGCAAGCTTCGCCGCCTCTTGCATCTGCACCACGGCCTCTTGACGAAGGCCGCGTCGCCACAGACATTCCGCATAATGCCGCCGGGCTTCCCCATCGGTGGGACATGTCTTGACCGCTTGGGCTAGCGCGGTTTCCGCCTCGTCGAACTGGCCGCGATCGATCGCCGCCAGCCCTTTTTGCGTTTGCTGGCGGCAGTTGAGCACTTCGCCGGGAACAGGCCCGCCCCAGGCCGGCAAGCGACAGCCTGGGAGCGTCAGCCCGCAGGCTGCAACCAGCGGCAGAAGTAACAGGCTTCGCATGAGCGGCATCGTGGCCCACGTAGAGAGAGGGCCGGGACGCTACCAGACGCTATCGCCCGCAGCAAGGCCGGACACGGGGTCGACCGCGCAAGTATCAATCGTATCAGACCCCCGTGATACGAACTTGCGCAGGTTCCCCATCTCGCAACACAAGACCCGCGAGGCTTTTGCGTTCCGCACGCTCCTCGCAACTCCATTCATATCAGCCCGGATCCTACCCCCCCAAACCACGCTCGCCGCCAGGCCCGCTCAGCTTCGGGATCAACCCGCCCGGTGGCTTTTTTGCCTTTAGCGGGGGCGAGGGCAACGGCCTGTTCCTGGCCAGCGGCGACACCAACGGCGACGGCCGCGACGATATCATTGTGAGTCTGGACTCCGGCGGCCGGCCGCGCGTCAAGGTCTTCAGCGGCGTGGATGGCGCCGTGCTGCACGATTTCGATGCCTATCATCCTCTGGTCCGCACGGGCGTGCGCATCGCCAGCGGCGATGTCGACGGCGACGGCCTGCCCTCGCCGCTCGACGAAGCACTCCCCAAATCAGTTCTTTCTCGCAGCCGTAAGTCCCGCACTCCGAAAAACGACGACGCGGCGGCTTGCCCCAAACCGCAACCACTGCTAGACTTTGCGTTCCACTAGACACTGGGTTCACGAGCACACACGGAGTTGGGCGTGGGAGTTAAGAAAACAGGTAAGGGTCGCCGCAAGTTGGGTCGCAAGAAACGCCGCATGCGGGCCAAGATTCGCCATCGCAAGTAAGCCGCGCGAGTTGGTTGTCAGCTTCGGTTATTCTCTTTGCCCCGTTGCATTCTGGCGATGGGGAGACGATCATAGCGCTAGTGCCTGCCGGCTTGCCATGCGCAAGCCTTGCCTACCGTTAATTCCGGCCGCTGCCCTGCTAAGGCGGCGGCCGCGCCGCTATCTCTAAAGGATCTGCTCATGCGCTGCTTCGTCGCTCTGTCCGCGGCTGTGCTGGTCTCTCTGGTTGCCGCTCGCTTGCCGGCACAAGAAACACAGAAGCCCGAGGGGGTCAGCTTTGCCCGCGATGTAGCGCCCCTCCTGGTGAAGCATTGCCAAGCCTGTCACGGAGACAAAGAGCCCAAGGGGGGCTATCAACTCTACACCTTCGAGCTTTTCGGCAAGGCGGGCGATAGCGAAGCCGCGCCCGTCACCGCGCAGAAGCTGGACGCCAGCGAGATCTATCGGCTGATCACGATTGACGACAAAGATCAGCGGATGCCCAAGGAGGCCGATCCCCTGCCGGCCGAGAAGATTGCAATCATCAAGAAATGGATCGAAGAAGGGGCCAAATTCGATGGTCCCGATGCCAAGGCCACGCTGGCCAGCTATTTGCCGAAGACCATTCAGCCCGATCCGCCGGAGGCGTACCGCGTGGCCGTGCCGATTACGGCGGTGGCCTTTCATCCCGCGGGCGAGGAGTTGGCCGTCGGCGGCTACCACGAGATCACCATCTGGAAAACGGCCGATGGCTCGCTGCTGCGGCGCATTAAGAATGTGGCCCAGCGAACCTACGGCCTGAAGTACAACGCCGCCGGCTCGCTACTGGCCGCCGCCAGCGGAACGCCCGGCCAGATGGGAGAAGTCAAGCTCTACAACCCGGCCGATGGCTCGCTCGTCAAGGACCTGGGCGCCATGAGTGATGTGGCCTTCGACGTGGCGTTTAATCCCGCGGGCAACAAACTGGCCGCCTGCGCTGCCGATCGATCGATCCGCGTGTGGGACGTCGAAAGCGGGAAGCAGGATCTGCTGATCGAAGATCATGCCGACTGGGTAATGGCCATTGCCTTCAATGCGGAAGGAACGCAGCTTGTCTCCGGCAGCCGCGACAAGACCAGCAAGGTGTTCGACGCCAAGACCGGCGACGCCGTAATCACGTATCCCGGCCATAACGAGACCGTGTTTGGCGTGGCGTTCGCGGCCGACGGCAAGACCGTCTTCAGCGCGGGCGCAGATCGCAAGGTGCATCAATGGGCCGTGGCCGACGCCAAAAAAGCCGGCGAGATGGCAGGCTTCGGCAACGAGGTCTACGAACTCTCGTTACTCGGCGATCGGTTGTTCGCCTGCTCGGCCGACAAGACGGCCCGCCTGTTCGACGCCAGCAAGCGAAGTCAGACGCGGCAGTTCGCCGGCCACGCCGATTGGATCTACACGCTGGCCTATCACGACGGCTCCAAGCGTCTGGCCACGGGCAGCTACGACGGCGAAGTACGCATCTGGAACACGGAAGACGGCGCCAGCCTGCTGACCTTCAAAGCCGCCCCCGGCCTGAAGTAAAGCCCGACCCCTTGATGCCTAACCCGACCGATCCTAGCCCGACGCGCGAGCGAGGAATCCAAGTCTTACATGTCGCGCCCGCGTGTAAAGACTCACGGTCGATTCGTGGCGTCCGAGACGCGACGGTACGACGAAGGGAGGAAAGATGGAAGACAAGGTATTGAATGTTGAGGACATCTCCGCCATCGTCGTGGACGCGGCCTTTCACATCCACAAGGAGCTTGGACCTGGCTTGCTCGAATCCGTGTACGAGGCGGTTCTGGCGCGCGCTTTAGAGAAACGGGGGCTGCATGTATTACGCCAGCAATTGGTCGCTTTCGAGTATGACGGGATGCACTTCGAGGAAGGACTGCGAATCGATCTGCTGGTGAACGGCGTCTTCATCATCGAACTGAAGTCCGTGGAATCTCTCGCGGCGGTCCATCCCAAGCAACTCCTGACTTACCTGCGTTTGATGCGGCTGCCGCTGGGTCTGCTGGTCAACTTCGGGGCGGCCACCTTCAAAGATGGTGTTAAGCGCATTGCCAACAACCATACTTCCTTCGCGACTTCGCGTCTTCGCGTGAATCAGGACACTGCCCCATGACTCGGCCGATGGGCCTTAGGCGCGCTTTGTCCACGGAACAGGATTTGGACGTGCGGCGGGACAAGTGCCCTCACGCGAAGACGCGAAGACGCGAAGAATAATAGCGGGTTTGCCGCCTCGCGTCTTCGCGTGAGACCGCAAAGGCCTGAATAGGGAGACAGCCATCTTACGCACATTGGGCTAATGCGGCTGGCACCGATCCGAGCCCGACACGCGCGCGAGGGAGATTTGGCGGAGAGGCGATCCATCGAACTCTCGCCGACGGAACCGCCGCTTTTCCTGCACGGTCGAGAAAAAACAAAGAAAACCTTGCAATCGGCTGGAAGGGCGGCAATAATCCCCTCTACGGGGAGAGAGTAAGGGGGGACCGGCCGGTTGAAGCAGGTTTTTCAATCGGGCGGTTTAGTGTTGCGCGCAAACGGCCGGCGGATTTCCGCGTGCCGAGCGGTTATTGTATCATTCCCATCCTTGATTCGTTCGTGAGGCCACCATGTCCCGTCTTCAACGCCACGTCCGCGGTTTTACCCTGGTGGAGCTGCTGGTCGTGATTGCGATCATCGGCATCTTGATCGCCCTGCTGCTCCCCGCCGTCCAAGCCGCCCGCGAAGCCGCAAGGCGCACGCAGTGCTCCAACAATTTGAAGCAACTGGGGCTGGCCGCCATAACGTTCGAGGATACCTATAAGCGGTTTCCTCCCGGATACTTGAACAATTTGCCTAACAGCCCATACTCCGGCAACCTGCCTATTACGGACACCGCCGGCACCAATGGTCAGTGCCTGGGAGTGCTGCCGTTTCTTCTGGCCTACATGGAACTGCCGCAAGCATACGAGTTGGTCGAGACAGCGAAAGTGACCGACCTGCGGCAAGTTGGAGCCAATTGGTGGGCACCCAATCCGGCCGTCTCACAAACCCGGATCCCAACCTTCATTTGTCCCTCCGACAATCCTTACGATAGGACGGGGCGGGTATTCTTGGCAATTCGAGTGTACACCACGCCTCCGAATGTGTTCACGTTTGCATCCACGTCGACCCTGAACAACACCTTTTTGGGTAGGACTAACTACGCGGGCAATACAGGCCGCGCAGGTCTCGTCAACTACGGTCCCGGGTTTGGACCGACCATCCTGGGAAGGTTTACTCCGACGGAGACGCTCGAGGGAATCTTCTGCCACCGATCGCAGTACAATCAGCGAGATGTCCTGGATGGTACAAGCAACACCTTGATGTTTGGCGAGGCACTCTTTGCCACGAACTCAGCGGATCCGACTTGGAGCTCCTCGGCGTCTTGGATGGGCGTTGGCGTCATGTACACAGCCAACGGGATCTCCACTAAGGGGCAGTACAATGCGTTTTCCAGCAATCATCCAGGTGTGGCACAGTTCTGTCTTGTCGATGGATCCGTTCGGGCAATTTCGGCAACCGGCTCCACGGATGTGTTTTTCGCGATTGGGGGCCGAAAAGACGGACATACGGTATCTCCCGCGCAATAGCCCGCGAACCATGCAAGGTATTAGAATGCGTTTCTGCTTCACGTTACGGGTACTCACGCTGGCGGCCGCATTAATGGGCGCCGCAGGCTGCGGAAGCGAGGAAGTTGTGATTCCAACCGAGGCCCAACCGATCGACAATGTGGAGCAAACAAAAGAGCCCCAAGGGGACTCCAAGCGCTAAGCGGTTGCACGGGCCGATGTAGCGCGGCGTCGGTGATGCCACCGGCGGGGTCTCCGCTTGGCCGTCCCACGGTAGGTGCGCTGGGTGGCACCAACATCTGCACGCATGCGGCCAGCCGAGCTTCGACCAACGCGCGATCTTGCTTGCTCGGCGCTGGGAAGCGCTGTATAGACTTGGACTAGACGGGGTCACTGGATGCTCCTCTCCTACGAGCTTGTTAGTCCAGTGCTTTATCCGCGTGTATTCGTCCGACCGCGTTCGCGGAGCGACGGCCGATATTGACCGGGGCAAGCGTCGCTCCGCAATACGTTCATCCTTCAGCTACGCTCCGCTCCGCTCCGAAGACTCCGCGTCGCGGCTAACCGGCCGTTTTGTTCATCCTTCATCCTTCATCCTTTTCTTCTCATGTCTGCCGAACTCGATCCATACCGCGATTGGTTGGGGATCAAAGCCCTACAGCGGCCTCCCACGCATTATCAACTGCTGGATCTGAAGCTCTACGAGAGCGATCGTGAGCGGATTGAAAATGCCGAAATGATCCAGATCGGCAAGGTGCTGCGCCATGAGAGTGGCCCGCAGGCGGCCCTGGCGGCGCGGATCTCCCAGGAGCTGGCGGCGGCCGTGCGCTGTCTGCTCGATCCGATCGACAAAGCAGCCTACGACGCCGACCTGTTCATCGCCAAGCACGATCCATCGCAGGAGCCGATCCAAGCTGCCGCGCCGGCGCCCATC
>JBGTDH010000977.1:0-3954 GCA_041748435.1 Pirellulales bacterium | reverse complement strand
GACGGCCGAGGCACCAGGCGTGGGGCAGGCGTTCGCGGCGCGCCAGATCGAGGGGGATCAGCTCTTGGATCCGTAAGCCGGCCTGCAAGAGGTCGGCTCGCAACTCGCCCTGGGTGTAGAGGTGCAGAAACATCTGCGGTACGTCCTGATAGTCGAAGAACGTATCGCCCGCCTCGGCGGCGGCGCTGAGCCAGGAGGTGAGCAGGCCGCGAAGCAGGCGGCCGCGGCTCTGCGGCATCCACAAGTTCGACCAGCGGTTGTGGACGTGCAACAGCAACAGACCGCCGGGCTTGAGGATCCGCGCCATATGCCGCACGGCCCGCCGGCGATTGTCTCGGCCGCGGATCATGCCCAGCGTGCTGAACATGCACAGGGCATAATCGGCGATTCCATCGGCCAGGGAGTCCAGCTCCACCAGATTGGCCAGCACGCGATCGATCTGCAATCCTTCCGTCGCGGCCTTGCTGCTCACGGCCTGGAGCATTTGCGGCGAGAGATCGACCGCCAGGCAGTCGTAGCCACGCCGCGCGAAGGGCAACAGCAGCCGGCCCGTGCCGCATCCCAAATCGACCAGCCGGCCCGGATGCGGGAAGTGTGCCTCGGCGATCGTGAGGTCGAATGGCCGCTCCCCCTCGATGCGCAGCAGATCGTCGTAAGTGTCGGCGATGTGCTGCGAATGCGCATACTCCCAAGTGCCGCGGGGCACGCCTTGCGGCAACTGCCAATCGGTTTTACGGGTCGAGGTCAAGGATATTCCAACGGAGCAAAAGCTGGACTGCGGTCTTTTTTCACTTTACACTGATTCACTCGCATGCCCCTCGCCTCGCCCTCAAATTGCTCCGTGGGAGGAAGTCATGAAGCGCTTGCTCGGAAGTCTCTGCGTGCTGGTGTTGATCCTGATCGCCGACGCCGGCAGAGCTCAAGCGCCGTTGTCCGCCTCCCCCAGTACCGCGGCCTTCTTCGAGTTGCTCTCGCGCGTGACATTGCTTCAAGAACCTTCCGTGCAGGCGGAGCTGAAACTCTCCCCCGAGCAAATCTCTCAAGTCGGCGCGATGCGCACCGCACTAAACAGCGTGTTCGGGCAACGCTCCGCGGATCGGGATGCCCGCGAGGCGGAGCTTCAGAAGCAGCTTACGGAGAAGCGACAGGAGCTGCAATCGCTGCTGCGGCCGGAGCAGACAACGCGGTTGCGCCAGATTACCTGGCAATCCCGGCGTACGTCGGGACTGGGGAACCTCGTTTCGGGCGCGGAGCTGCGCGAAGAGCTCAAGCTCTCCGCGGAGCAGATCAATCAATTGCAGGCGATTCAACAAAAGCTCGCCGATCAGCGGCGCGGCCTGAACCGTGCCGACCGCGACGCCTACACCGCCAAGAATAAGGAACTGCTGGCCGCGACCGATCAGGAAGTGGAGGCTCTGCTCACGGCAGAACAGAACGGTCGCCTGAAAGATCTGTTGGGACCACCCTTTACGGGAGAGATTCGCTCGCGCGGCTTCGGCGGCGCTCCGGCGGCGCCTTTCAGTCTGGGGACGGCTTTCAGCCCCTCGATCAGCTTGCTGCGCAGCCCGCAGGTCCAGCAAGACTTGAAGCTCGATGCCCAGCAGCAACAAAAGGCCGCCGCGATCGGCGCGTCACCAGGCGGCGATCCGCTGTCTCAGGCGGGCTTTCTCTCGCCGCAACAGTTGGAGCGGCTCAACCAACTAACGTGGCGCTATGCCGAGCAGATCTACGGCCCCCTGGCCGCGCTGCGCTATCGTGCCGTCACCGAGGCACTGGCCCTGAGCGAGGAGCAGCGCAGCCGGGTTTTTCAGATCGACGCCGAAAGTCGCAAGGAGATTGCCGCGCTGGGACGACCCGCCGATGCCGCCAAGATGAAGGACATCAACGGCAGGATTCAGGAGCAATTCATGCAGACGCTCTCCGAGCAGCAGCGCGAAACGTTCACTCGGTTGCGCGGAGTGGAGTTTGCGGGCGTCTTGAGTGTTCCCAGACCTCCTCGCACCGCCGCACCCGAGCCCGCCGCGCGACCTTCGTTCACCATCGGCGCCATGCAGCGCAGATCGTGGCCCTACCTGCGCGATGCCGATGTGCAGAAGGACCTCCAGCTCACCGAGGATCAGCGGAAGCAGCTTCCAATTGATCAGGTTTCCGGCGAGTATGATGACGAGAAACTAAAGTTTCTCACCGCCGAGCAACGGGCGCGCCTCTCGCAAGTGCATTTGCAGCTCCTGCAGCGGCGCTCCGGTCCAGCGTATATCTTCCGTTATCGCGACGTGGCAGAGGCCATGCAGTTGAACGACGATCAGAAGCAACGCATCGTCGCGCTGGCCGACGGAGGCATCGGCGTGGGCAATGGACGCACGGGGCAGCCGCTCAGCGCAATTCTGACCGAAGAGCAACAGGCCACGCTGCAGAAGCTGCTTGGGAAGCCGTTCGAAGGGCAAGGCGACACGCGCGGTGGATCTACAGCGAGCGGCCCCCCGGATCGCGCTCCCGCGCCGAGTCCCGGGATTGGAGAATGGTCTCGGTCGTCGTGGAACTTCCTTGGGTACCCGGATGTGCAGCGGGATTTGCAGCTCAGCGCCGAGCAGCTGCAGAATCTGGCCGCGCGGTTGTCGCAGATCCAGTTGCAGAACGCCCAGCGCCAGTCGGGCCCGGCGGTGGTGTTTTACTATCGTGATGTCATCGAGACGCTGAAGCTCACGGAGGAACAGAAGACCGGAATCACTGCGCTGCTGGGGCAAGCCCGTGCCGGCAAGGGTCCGGCGACCCGCGAGCAGATCGCCGAAATCCTGACGGAGGAACAAGAGGCCGCGCTGCAAACATTGCTGGGCAAGCCGTTTGAGGGCAATATCCCGGCGCGGGACGCACGCCCAACGTCCAGCCGCGGAACCGGCGCCGCCGCGCCTCGGCCCGGCGATCGCTAGCCGTCCCGCAACCGCGATGTTCCGGGTTATAATTCGGGGAAGACTACCGGTACTTCGCTCGGCAGGCTCACCTATGCCCATGCACGATTGGACTCGCGTTTCCGCGGGAACATATCACGATTTTCACGGCGCCTGGATCACGCATCTCAAGGAGTCGCTGAATGCGGGCCTGCTGCCATCCCCGTACTACGCCATGGGCGAACAGCATGCCGGCAGCATCCAGGGGGACGTGGTAGCGCTGCGAACGAATGAATATGAGCGAGAGTCAGGATCGACGTGGGAACCCGGCTCAGGCGAGGGAATGGTGGCCGTGGCGGAAGCGTCGCCCCGGGTCAGTCTGCATCAGGAAGCCCTGGAAGACGTGGAGTTCTTGCTCCAACGGCAGCGGACGATCGCAATTCGCGGCGTCTCCGGGGATCGCGTGGTGGCGCTCATCGAGATCGTCTCGCCCGCCAACAAGCACTCTCGCGAAAGCGTCGACGACTTTGTCGATAAAGTCGTCGCGTCGTTGAAAGAAGGCATCCACGTGCTGATTGTCGATCCCCTGCCCCCCCGCCGCCACGATCCCGCCGGCATGCATGCCGCCGTGTTCGATCGGATGTTGGCCGGGAATTACGATCCTCCCGCCGGTCGGCCGTTGACGCTGGTTGCCTATCACGCCCGCACGCCGATCGACGCCTGGATCGAGCCATTTGCCGTGGGCGATGCGCTGATCGAGATGCCTTTGTTCCTTACACGGGAGCATTACGTGCGCGTGCCGCTGGAACCCACCTACAGCCAAGCCTACCGCGGTGTGCCGCAACGCTGGAAACGAGTCATCGAAGCGTCCGAATGATCCACCTGGTTATCGCTGATTATCAACAAGGAGTTTTCCCATGCGGATATTTGTGTGCGGATGCGTGCTGCTGTTGAGCAATGCCCTGGCTTGGAGCGCGGATCCTCCCGCGACCAAAGCTCCGGCCCGAAGAGCGCCGTCGCCGGCGCTGGCCGCCATTGCCGACGAGCCAGGGCTGCCGCGCGTGCTGCT
>JBGTDH010000976.1:0-3665 GCA_041748435.1 Pirellulales bacterium | reverse complement strand
AGTTATTGATTCCCGCACCGTGTTGGGCAGCATGCACGAGACGCATGTAGACGAGGAACTTTGCGGAGTTCGAGGTCGTCGAAGGGAGGTGCGGATTGCCACAAGGGGAATGGGACAGGGGAGAACGGTGATGAAAGCTGTTGCGCTAGTTGTGGCGGGGTGGTGTTGGCTGGCAGTGCAGGCCGGGGGGGCGGAGGGGGGTGGGCAGCCGGTGCGCGTGGCGGTGGAGTTGCTGGATGGGTCGCGCGTCGTGGGCATTGTGCAGAAGGAGTCGATCAGCATTCAGAACGAGATCGGCAGGCTGCAAGTTTCGCTGAGGCTGGTCGATCAAGTGCGTTGGAAAGCGGATCGGGAACATGTGGTGGTGGAGTTGCCCAATGGAGATCGGATCACCGGGGCCATTATTCCCGAGGTCATGCAGTTGGAGACGTTGTTCGGCGAAGCCAGGATCCCGATGCATCACATCGTGCTGCTGAAGGCGCTGCCGGTCCCGTTGGCGGGATTTCCCATGCTGGCGGGACTGATTCTGTACGCTCCCTTCGATGAAAAGCCGGAGTCGAACAAAGTGACCAGCCGGGTGGGCGAGCTGCAGGGGACGAACCGCGGCGGCCAATGGGTCCGGCAGGGGCAGCGCGGCGGCGCGTTTGAGTTCACCACGGCCGATCAGGCCATCCTCGTGCCCGATCAGGAAGCGCTGCGGCCCAAGCACCTGACCATTTCCGTGTGGGTGAAGTCTAATCAGGCGTTCGCCAACTCGTCTTACCGGGGCATTCTGGCCAAGACCTCGCCGGGGAACTGGATGGGCGGCTTTGGGCTGGCGAGTTTTCCCGGCAGCCCCGACCTGCATTTCTTTGTGAACTACTACGGTGCCGAGACCGCGCACGCTCCCATTCCCGAAGACACCTGGACGCATCTGGCCGGCACCTACGACGAGCGCAAGCTAACGCTGTACGTCAACGGCAAGCCAGCGTCCTCGGTTAGCCCATCCAGCTACGGCGGGCCGATTCAGCACAGCAGCGCGCCGCTGTTGCTCGGGCAGGCCCCGGACGGCTATGGCTGGTTTGGCCTGATGGACGAAGTGATGCTCTTCGATCGCGCGCTCTCCGCCGCCGAGATCAGCCGCCTGTATGATCTCACTCGCGGCGATTGATCGGAGCACCCGTTGGATCACCGGCGGCGGAACAGCCAGACCCAGCCGTGCGATTTTCCCCGTTCGCCGAAGTAGTCGCCCACGAGCAGATCGAGGTCCCCATCGCCGTCGTAATCGGTGGCGACGGCCTGAGTGCGCTCGCCGGGCCAGTCTACCTTGGCAGGGTCGCTCACCGGTTTGCCAACTTTGATGATGGCTTGCGGACTCTCGAAGGCCGGCGCTCCCTTGTGCCCGACGTTCCGCAGCCAATATACGCCCCCGCCGCCGGCGCCGCTGAGGATGTCAAACAGGCCATCGCCGTCCCAATCGACGATCTTGGGAATCACGTCGCCGCCCAGGACTTCCAGCGGCACGTCCCCTTGCATCAGCATGATGCTCTCTGTGGCGAAGGCCGGCTGCATCTTCGACCCCTCGTTCAGGCGCACGAAGAAATAGCCATCAAATGAACCGAGGACCAGATCGAGGTCGCCATCGTCGTCCCAATCAACCGCCGTCGCGCCGATGCCGAGGCGGTCCTTGAACTTGCTGTCTGCGACGCCGGTCCACTTCTTGGCGTCGTAGTCCCAATACTGCCCCAGCCGCAGGATATTGCCGGCCTTGTCGAGCAGCTTCTTCGGCGCCGCGAATTCGCCATTCTTCCCGCCCGCCAGCAGGTAGATGCCCCCTTCGAAGCAGCCCGTGAACAGGTCTGCGATGCCGTCGCCTGTGAGGTCCGCCAACTGCGGACCAAGACCGATGCATCACCAATTGGGAATTGTCGCCGTGCTCCCGTCGGCCGCGAGCAGGCCCTTATCGGCATAGACCGGCTCGGCACGCGTGCCGGTGTTCATGTAAACCTGAAAATGACCGCCGAAGTTGCCGACCAGCAAATCGGGCCTGCCGTCGGCATCGAGGTCGACGGTTAGCGGTCCCGCGTGGCCAATGTGTTCTCCCGTGTCGATCAGCTCGTCACCGGCCTTCAGCCGCACCGGCGGATCAAAATGACGGGGGGCGCCGGGCTCCTCCTGAGCCTTCGCCGGATTCCCCAGGAGAGTCGCCAGGAGTCCGAAGGCGCCAAGCAGCCAGGAACATCTCATCGCGTCCTCCCATGTTTTTGGAACATACCCCGTCTACGATCAGTCTCCAGGTTTCCTGGCGACCGTCAAGCATTTTATGGCATTTCTGGATTGATGACCGATAGGCCCTCGGCGGCCGCGATCTTGCACAGGTTCTGGTCCGCGCAGACGAAGTGATCGAGTAGGGCACGAACACGCAGGTCCAGGGCCGTGGCGAGTTGCAGCGAGTCCAAAGTTCTCAATTTCGTGAGACGAACCGGTTTCGGCCAGGATCGTCGCCACGTTGGAGGAACCGGCTTCGAGATGATACCGCTTCACCAGAGCACTCGTGTCCAGAAAATAGATGGCCATTCATCGCTCGTCGCGCTGGGTAGACACGGCTTCGGCCATCGATCTTCGATAGGAACCGCTGCACCTCCTCCAGCGAGACCTGGTCATCCCCTTCTCTTGCCGCCAGTTCGTGGGCATCCCAGTCCAGCATTTCAGCCAGCCCCTGCGCCGGCTGGTGTACAACCACGGAAAGCCGTTCTCGCTAGGGCAAATCAACGGGGTGAAGCGGCCGGAGCACGCCGTTCTCATAGATCGCGTCGAATTGCATCGAGACTGGTTGCATCAATCGCTCCTTGCGGAATTAAGTTGCTCCCAACATATTCTACTGCAACGGGCGCGGGCATTCTCAATCGAGCGAGGGTTATTTCTCGCGCGAAGCGGTTAGCGGGCGATCAGGGGTTGGGGGTCTTTCACGCGGCCCAGAGGGCGGCAGCCGGGGCCGATGCCTTGGAGGCCGAGGTCGGCTTCCATCGAGTTGGCCAGTGAGCGCAAACGGTCGACCACTTCGGAATTGACGCTGGACACGTCGCGGGCTTCGCCGATGTCGTCGCCGAGGTGATACAGCTCGCCTTTGGCGAGGTGCAGCTTCCAGGGGCCTTGGCGAACGGCCTCGAGTTGCAGGCCGCGATAGTAATGGAAGGTGTCGCGCGGGGCATCGCCGGCTTCGCCAGCCAGTGTGCGCCATTGATCGACGCCGTCCAACTTGCGATCGGCCGGCAGGCGTGCTCCCGCGAGTTGCACGAACGTGGGCAGAACGTCCATCATGCTGGTGATCCGATCGGTGGAGGTGCCCGCGGGAATCTGACCCGGCCACCAAGCCATAGTGCAGGTGCGAATGCCGCCCTCCAGCGTGCTGCCTTTGGCGCCGCGCAGCGGCGTGTTGTTGGCCCCATGATTCACGGGGCCGCCATTGTCGGACGTGAACACCACGAGAGTTTTCTCACTCAGGCCTAACTCGCGCACGGTGTCCAGCACTTGTCCCACGCTGGCATCGACCTCGAGCACCCAATCGTCGTGCAGCCCGCGGCCCGATTTGCCGGCAAACTCGGCCGAGGGATACAGCGGGAAATGGATCGCGGTGTGCGGCAGGTAGAGGAAGAACGGCGCCGCTTGGTGCTCGCGGATGAACT
>JBGTDH010000975.1:0-9406 GCA_041748435.1 Pirellulales bacterium | reverse complement strand
CGGCCAGCGCGGCCCAGGCCGTCCCGTCGTCCGGCGAAGGCCCCTTGCCGGCCAATCGTGTGAGCAGATCTTGCTGTGCGGTGTCTGTCATAGCCACGGTGCCATCCAGCGGTGAGTGCGCAGAGTGTCGCTAAAAATGCCAAGCAACTTTAGGCTTTGCACGCGGGAGGTCAAACGCACGCGCCAAGTGCGATCGACCGCAACGAGAGTGCCGATTGTGACGGGCGAGCCGGGCTGCTCTGTGTCGCTGGCCGCTTACTTTCCGCCCATCCAACGCGAGACGGAGGTCCAGGCTTGCCCCAGCGTTTTGCCGCTGAGCAGATCTTCCGTGAGCGTGCTCTTGCCGCTCGAGAAGTTATGCCACACCGCTTCGATGTACGGCTCGCTGGTTTGCGCCAGAGTAGCGTACAAGCCTTGCTCGCGGATTTCGCCCATCGCGGTCCAGTAGTGATCGAGCACGTGGCGATCGAGCAGCTTGCCGGCTACCTTCACGCCGGACAACGCACCCCGTCCGAGCTTGCCGGCCTTGTCCAGCATGCTCAGCGTTGCGGCGCCGCTGATATCGAGCAAGCTCACGTTCTCCCGCGCGGCCAGTTGATGCATCTCGTCCCACATCTGTTGCATCTCGGATTGCGGAATCAGCTTGGCGGGATCGATGGCCGTGACCGCCGCGCGCGTCTCTTCGATTGTTTGCCGCAATCCCTCGACGGAAAGCGGCGGAGTATCGAAGGCGGCGGCCGTGGTCTTCGAAGCCTCGGCCACGGCGGCCAGCAAATCGTCCACATGATGGATCGAAGACTTCTCGTCGATCACGCCTTGCTTCTTGAGCTCCTCCGCCAACTCCTGCAGATACGCCTGCGATCCGTAGGCCACATCGCTCACAATGGCCAACAGCGTGAGTGGAGAGACATGCAGCGTGGCCATGCCCGCCATCTCCACAAAGTTGCCCACCGCCTTGCGGGCCACGAAGTTCTCCACCTGCGGCGTGGCGGCATCAGCGGTGGCTTGGCCTTTCACACCTGCCACATCGTGACACATGAAGTCGAGCATCTGGCGCACCATCACGCGGTACGTGGTCGAATCTTGAAACGCCTGCGGCACGAGCAAAGCTGCTGATTCCCTCACCGCGCCGCCGACCACTCCAGCGCCGCTGCGAAGCGTGCGCTCCGGCAGGGAGAGCGTGTAGGTGAGAAACCTGCGGACGCTGGAATAGCCGGGATCTTCCGCCGGCAGTTGCCGTTGATCCGCGGTGGCCAACATCAATTGAATCTCTGCCGGGCTGGCCGTGCCCGTGGTGCCCAACTGATGGATCACAATTGAGGCCGCTGCCATGGCGATGGTGAGTGCATCGGCCAACGTCGCACCAGCGGCCAGCGCGGCCGTGAGATTGGCCGTCACGGCGTCCCCGGCGCCAACGATGTCAATCGGCCCGCGCGTGGGCCAAGCCAACGAATGCTCCACTTGCCCATCAGACGTAGCGCCTACGATGCCGCGTTCCGCCAGCGTCACAAACGCGGGCCGTGCGGTCGAGCGAGCGATCTCGACGCAAGCGGCGAAAATCTCCGCCAACGTCGGCTGGGCGGCCAGGGTTGTTATGGCTCCCAGCTCGCGAGCATTCATCTTATACGAGACCGTCGGATAATCGCGCAGCCCGCGGCGACTATCAGCCAGAATGAGCAACTTCGGCCGGCATCGCGCCGCCTCGCCGATCGCGCTGAGCACGCGCGACGTCACCACACCCGTGTGTGCCACATCGACCTGATCGAGCACGATTAATGCATCGACCTGCGGCAGCACGACCTCCAGTCCTGCCACCAGCGCGTCTTCCAAGTCTGCCGGCGTGACCGTCCAATTCTTGGTATCCAGGCGGCTTAGCTCTTCGGGTGGCCGGCCTGCGTGCATCAGCAGCGGCTTGCCGTAGGTAAAGGTATGCCGCAGGGGCGTCGATAGGAAATGCTCGAGCGTCACGCCGGGACGCTGAGCCAACGCGCGCCGCAGCTCGTAACCTTCCCCCTCTTCGCCGCAGAAGCCGAGGGCCGAAATTCGCCCGATGCCGAGAGCCGCCAGATTATTGACCACCGTCCCCGCGCCCCCTGGCTGGCTGCGCACGCGCGCGACATTATGCACCGGCAGGCCCGTCTCGATCGAAATCTCAGCCCGCGCCGGATCGATCTCGTAGTAGCGATCCAGACAGTAATCGCCCAGCACGGCGATGTGCAGTGAGGCGAATCGTGCCGACAACTGCCGATAAGCATCCGGGGTCATGCAGAACTCACCTTGTCATCGAACCTTGCTCATAGTGCGCAAGAACTCGGCATCGAGCTGCTCGAGACTGCCGAACGCATCTTGAAATGCCTGGAGCCGCTCGGCGGGTTGATCCCAGACCAGCGGGCCTTTCTCGGAGAGCATCTTCAGGTAGGCATCGTACTGCTTCCCGCGCTGGCGGATCAGAAAGTAATTCAGCGCCCAGGATTCTGCATACGCATCCAAGGCTTGCTTCGGATCGCGCAGGCGGGCGTCGTCGGCTAAGAGCGATTTCAGCGAGTTGGAGGGCCGCCGCCCAAGGTACTGCCGGAATTGCGACATCCGCGAGACGTTCACTGCGTTGATGCTCCGCCATCCCCGCGCGCTGGAGAGATCGGGCGTCTCGAAGTAGACGGCAATGCCCTCGCTGACCCACAGCGGAATATCTGCGTAGCGAGTCTGCAAGCCGCAGTTGAAGGCAATCTGATGCGTGGCTTCGTGAATGACGGTGGCCACCGTGAGCTCGGCCTCAGGGCGGGCCAGCATCTGGTTGATCTCGGCCGGGGACCCGCGTTTGTCTCCCGCCCGCCGCAGAGATTGAATGCCCGTCAGGTCGTACATCGTCATGCGATTGCTGCGGAGGCTGTAGAAGCCGATGATCGACTCGACGGCATCTCCCAGTTCGCCGCGGGCGTAGCGGGCGTACGACTCGCGATCGGCGAACACCACCGCCACGAGCGGCCCCTGCGGCTCGTGCAGCGTAAAACCCTTGCGAGACCAGTAATTGGTGAACGCCAGATACAGACGTTCGAACAAGCTGCCGCACCACTGCGCGTAGGCCTTGGAGGTATTGTGGCAGATCAAGAAATGTGTGGTGTCGTGCGTATCGAAGCCCGGCAGTTCGGCCGTCAGGCGTCGTGTGAGCTCGTCCCGCGGATAGGGAGTAAACGGCGTTGCGTCTTGCGTATGTTCGACGATCTCTTCGGGCGGCACGGTCCACAGCGTCCCCTCCGGCGTGAGCACCAGCAGCCCGCCATCCTCGGCCTTGACTTGGATCTGTCCCTTGAGGCGTATCTCGCGGCCCTCCTTTTTCAACGTGACCAGGTCCAACCCTTGCGCATCGGGCGCGGCAGAGCCTGGCCCGATCATGATCACGGCAAGCGTCAGGGCACATCGAAAATCAGAGCACGAACACCGGTACGGCATCCCACTATTGTAGTCGACTCGCAGCGGCGCAACCTACAGCAGAGTCGTGGAGCGTTAGTGCGTTAGTACCTGGCGATACCTGGCGCAAGTCTGGCAACGGATGTGCAATTAGCATAGGATAGCTTGAAGAATCCCACGACAACCCGGGTGTCCAACCCAATACATTGAGGTTATTGTGATTACGCCGCAGCCCATCTCGATTCCTGATCGCCCGCCGGCCGCCCCTCTTGAGTTTGCCGGGCAATGGGTAGCCTGGAACAAGCAGCAAAGCGAGATTGTTGCCCACGGCGTGCAGGTGGCAGTTGTTCGCGCAGCCGCCATCGCCGCCGGCCATGCCGATGCCATCTTCGAGAAAGTGCGACGACCCGGGGCCTCGTTCATCGGCGCAGCATGAAATTCCCTTATCGCGGGATCGTCACCGCCGCGACGGATGACGGGGACTATTTGTTTGTCCTGCGTCCCGAGGTGCCGATTACAATAGTTGGGCCGGCGGGATCGGCAACCTACCTGGCGTTGGTTGACACCGGTTCCGACAATACAATTCTTCCGAAGTCGATCGCAGAGGACTTAGGAATCTCACTCCAGCCAGCGGATGGGCCTCCGGCAACGGTGTTTGGCGGGCATCGCGTTGAATTGCTAACCGGTCAGCCGAACTGAAACTGATCATGGACGGCGAATCTTTGAGCTGGTCAACGCCTCTGTTCTTCTTTGACTTCGCCTCGCGCGACGAGGAGACCCTCATCCTTGGACATGCCGGTTTTCTCGATTTCTTCACGGCAATCTTCGACGGCAGGGATGGGGTCGTCACGTTGTTGGCAAACGATGACCTTCCCCGATAACCTCAATAGGCGTCGGAGTGGAAACGAGACAATCCCATGAAACAGGGACTAATCATTGCTCTTCGCGGAAGCAACGGATCGGGCAAGAGTCATATACTTCGATTGGTCTTCGACAAGCTGGTTGAGAGTGGATGGAAGTCGATCCGTCCCAGGTATATCGAGACGAGGTCCGATGGACGAGAGTTTGAAGGGCGTGTCGTTAGTTCGAAAGTCGAGGTAAGAGGTGCGATTCTGGAACGTGAAGGCAGCACCCGGCGAGTGGGGCTGGCGACGATCGGTGACACCCCAGGCAATTTGAAGAATTTCTTTCTCTCGCTCTTTGAGTTTGAATGCGATGTGTATGTTTGTGCGACTCGCCCCAGTGGTGGCACTGTTTCGATTGTGAATGATCTTGAAACAAAGGGGCATCAGGTACTCTGGATTGAGCGGGAAGTGTCAGAACCCGATGGTGCCATCGACTGTCTCCTCTGCAAAAAGCGTCACCCAAATCACGAGGGAAGCGACCAGATAAATGCTGATAGAATCATCAGCTTGATCTACAAAGCCATCGGTGAACCATTTCGTCGGAACCATTAACCTCTCGCGAGATTCAGGTCTCTACCGATGGGCGTGCTAATGCGTCCGATGGTTGATCTAAGAGGAGCTTGACTAAAAACGCGATGGGCGAATTCACCTCAGTGGCAAAGGTCGGGGCTGTCTCGGAAGGGAGAGGGCTGTCGTGCATTGTCGATGGTCAGATGGTGGCGGTGTTTTTGGCGGAGGGAAAGTATTGGGCTATTGATGATCTGTGCCCGCATATGGGGGCGTCGCTGGGGGCAGGCGAAGTGTACGAGGGGATCGTGGCTTGCCCCTGGCATGCGTGGCGGTTTCGCGTGTCGGATGGCACGTGGTGCGATAACCCACGGATCAAGATCTCGACGTTCGAAGTCCGCGTCGAGGGGGATGAGATTCAGGTTCGCGTGCCGCCTAAGCCCTCACCCTAGCCCTCTCCCAGAAGGAGAGGGATCAATAGGGCAACGGCCCGACCGCTTGAGGGGCAGCCGGGCCGTTGCGAACTCTCCGGTGTTAGCGGCCGGTGGTGGCGACCGGCGCGAGGGGCACGCGCTCCAGGGTGTCGATCTTGCCGACGGCCATGTGGGCGCCTCCCACGACTACCAGATCGCGCTCTTGCCAGGAGAGCAGGCGATGGAAGAACCGCGGATGCTCTAACTGGCCAACCAGTTCCCACGCCGCGCCGTCGCTGGAAAGACGTTGAATGGCGCCGGACATGGTGGTGGCGAACAGGTGCCCGCCGCAGGCAAAGGCCGAACTGCCGAAGCCGTCCATGTTGGCTCCCAATAAGGTCGGGCCTTCGCTCCATTTCTTCGTGGCCGGATCGTAAAGGGCCGTTTGTGTGGTCGGACCACCGTCTTGTTGCATGCCTCCCAGCACATAGAGCTTGTTGTGCCAGGCGGCTAAGGCCAATGCACGGCGATGGAACGGCGGCTGGGCGATCGGTTTCCACTCCAACTGCGATTGCGAAAGATCGACGCTCCAGGCGGTATCGTGCCACTTGGTCTCGCCCTCTCCCATCTGCCATCCGCCGACTACGTAGAGCGTGTTGCCCACCACAGCGGCGTCGTGCGAAGATCGCCCCTCGGGAAGCGGCGGCAGCGAGGTCCACGTCTTGGTCTGCGGATCGAAGCGGGCGAAATCGGTTTGGGAGACGAGATTCTCTTTCTCGCTCGCTCCGTTGGTGGCGCTGAAGCCGCCGACGCGATAGAGCTTGCCCTCGTGCGCAACCATCGCCAGGCCCGTGAGCTTGGGACCGCCAGGGAGTGGCTCCCACTGGCTGGCCGCGTTCAGGTTCAACCGGGCGAAGTCGCCGGATTGCCCGTCGCGGGAATAATGATGCGGCTCGCCGTAATGCCCGCCGTAGACGTAGAGCCAATCGCCGACGACCGCGGCGCCAAAGCTGGTGGCGCCGCGGGGCAGCTTAGACCAGTTGTGAGCCACGGGCGCGAGTTTCGAAGGCGTGTAGGTCATGGTCAGGGTCGAGTAATGACGAATCGAAGTATACGCCTTGCCGTCGTACTCGCAGGCTTTCTCCTCGGCGTGGCGGGCGCGCACGCTGTACTGCCCGGCCTTCATCAGCGGCGTCCGGAAGTTGCCCTTCTCGTCGGTCGTGCCTTCCACCGGCTTGTTCAGCCCGGGACCGACCAGCGTAACGGTGACTCCCTTGGCCGGCTCACCCTGCCAGCGTACCGCGATCACGGCCGTCGAACCATCCAATGTAGGCACGATCTCCAGCGGCAGCCGCTCTTTGTCGGCCACGGCTTGCCAAGTGCCAGGCAACTTTGAAGGATGCGCTTTGGCGTAATACTTGAGCAAGAACGTGTCTCCGCCGCGGCTGATGACGCCGTAGGTGAGATTGGCCACCACGGGCCCGGCCACGCCGGCCGGCAAGTCTGCGACGAGCGCGTCGTTCACCTGCTTAAAGGTGAGGGCCTGCGGCTCAACGCGACGTCCGCCCAAAACCCAGGCCTGGGTCTTCGCAATGTTCTTGAGCAGCTCCGGATCGTCCGGCGCCGCTTCTTCGCCAAAGTAAAGCTTCACGACCGTGGGCCACTCGGCGGGCTCGGCTACGAGCCAGAGAAAATGCGCGTCGACGCGCGCAGTTACGAGCAGTGCCAGCGTGGCGAGACCAAGAATTGTGAGTCGCGACTTCATCGAACGTCTCCTGGGGCGTGCGTACAAATTCTAAGGTGAGGTAGCAGCGATCATTTGGTCAACAGCAATCGGCCGTTCTTCGTGATTTGCAAACGGTACAACTCTTCTCCGTGCCGGATGAGCAATTCGCGCTCGCCGCGCAGCAGATCTTCGACCGTAACCTCGCGCGCCGGCATCACCCGGTGCGGCTGGGGTGCATTTTGCGGTGGCGACGGCTCCGGAGCGGTGTTCATCGCGATGCACTGCCCCTGGCTAACACGGTGGCAGGGATGTTCACATCAAACAGGTTGTCTCCTTGTCCCTGCACCTGCACCACAAGCTGCGATTGGCGGTTGAATTTCGGCGGCACCGGCTGCCGCGGAAGCCTGCCCTTGGTCTTGGCGAAGGCGGCTTCGTCGTCGATGGCAAACTCCAACGGCAGGTCGGCTTCCACCTCCACGCGGTTGGAGCCAACCATCGGACCTTCCGTATCAAGCAGCTTGTACGCGCCTTCGATGATGCGGGCAGAGACCGCCGGGCCCTCGATGGGCGACTGCGGAAGAAATAAGATGCGCCCCGCCTTGAGCGGCGCGCCTCCGATGGTGACGCGTCCCGTGATACCTGCCCGCGGGAGGCCGGCGTCCCCACAACCCGCGAGCGTGAGGCAGAGCACAGGCACTATCAACAACGGCGTGGAAAAGCAGTGTCGAATATTCATGATCGGGCTCCTTGTTGGAAGCGGATTTAGAGGTTCACCGTCTCGCCGCCTTGACGCGTGGCCAGGGCATTGAGCGTGGTGGAACTGATCGTCTCCTGAAGAAACCGCACGGAGCCATCGACCAGGCCCATGTTCACGCCGTTGGGATGGCTGCTGCGATAATTGGAGAGTCGCGTGCTGTCGCCGCTCATCGAGCGCGGATTGAACGGCCCGCGCGTGGTGAAGGCCGTGGCCAGCGGATAGGGAGAGGACCAGTAGGTGAAACCGCCGCGAGCTTGTCCGGTGCATGGTCCCGCGGCGAACAGATAATCGGTGAATCCCCAGTGGCTTTCGCCGCTGAGGAACGTGTTGGACGTGCCATCCAGAATAGAAGAGATGCGCGTGGCCGGAGTGGTCGCATCGTCCGGGCGATAATAAACGATCGCGCCATTGTGCGGCGTGGTCGCGGCCCAAGGGTCATCGCTGCCGGTGGAGAAAGCATAGGTGCCGGGAGCGCGGTCGTTCGCATCGCATCCGGTGATAGGAACCTGCCGCACGTAGTTGCAACTCGGGCAGAGAAAACCGGGGATGCGCTGGGCCACGACCTGCAAGTTGTTGGGATGGCTGTTCCCCTGGGCGAAGTCGTAACGGTGGTAGGCGCTGGTTTGCTCCATGTACGGCAGCACATGCGTAAAGGCGCTTTCGTTAGCGCGAGCGGGGTCTGTCCAAGCCGGGGGCAGCCGCTTATAGATATCGTGGTAGCCATGTACGGCCAGCCCGATCTGCTTGAGATTGTTGGAACACTGCGTCCGGCGTCCAGCTTCGCGAGCCGCTTGCACCGCGGGGAGCAACAGCGCGATCAGGATGCCGATGATGGCAATCAGCACAAGCAGTTCGACAAGCGTAAAAGCGAGTCGGGCAGAGTTCGAAACGCGAGGGCGAAATCCAGAAAAGTGAGCAAACATGCGAACCTCCCAGGCAAAGAGTGAACCACAAAACGGCCAGGGCCACTTGTGGATCTTGCTGGCTAGAATGCTTGGCTCGCTAGATCCATTTGAGACTGAGTCTCAATTTCATCATGATTGTAGCTGCTGCGATTCCCTTGTCAACACGCTCGGTCGCCTTTTCGCCTTTGCTCCGGCCCAGCCGCCTATTCGTTGTCTGTCCCAGGTGATTTCCCGCCGGACCGATCGAACCAACGCTCGACGGCGTCCATAACCAGGAACACGCCGCCCACCAGCGCGCCGCCCAAGTATCCGATGAGGATTCCCCCCACCGCGCCGGATAGAGTTCCGTTGATCCAAGCCTGCGGATTGCGTGGCAAATTGATTACCGTGACGATGGCGCCGAACGCGGCCATGAAGATCACGCCGGCAATTACGGAAGCCGCGCGGGCCCAACGCGCTCCGGCGAGCATCTGGCAGAAGCCGATCACCAGCAAAAGCAGGCAGAAAAACACAATCACCTGCCACGGCGCGTTCAGGCCTTGTAAGCCGGCAATCAGGCAGGCATAAAGTGTGCTGATGACCAGCAATGTCCCGATTCCATAACGCCGTGGCATGCAATAGGGCGCCTGGACACGCCGGAGCTCGGCCCGCACGAAGTCCTCCGGCAACGGGACGTTTGCATTCACTGCCCGACCCTTGCAATTAACGGGCTAGCCAACCGCCGTCGATCGCCACGAGGCTGCCGTTCATGTAACTGGAAGCCTCGGAGGCCAGAAACACCACCA
>JBGTDH010000974.1:0-6344 GCA_041748435.1 Pirellulales bacterium | reverse complement strand
GACCTTGGTCTTGGCCTCGTTGTACGTTTCGCGGCTCAGGATCTTCATCGGTTCTCCTTTCGACTTTCCAGGGTGGGGTTAGCATTTCGTGCGACTCAGAATCTCTGCCGCAACGCGGGCAAAGGCCGACGTTGTACGTTTGGAACCACTTGGCATCGCAGCGCGGGCAGACAAAGTACCAGTCCATACGTGGCCTCTTCTCTGAAAATACGAACTGCACGTTGAATCGAATCTCGCCCTTCTTGAGACCGCTGAGCGCAGCGAGCACATCGACGATCATCAACTCGTTGCGGAAACCATGCTCGTAGAGCCGGTCGGCCGCTTCCTCAATCCGAACGCGGGGAATGATATCGCCGCCGTCATCGGTCGTTTTGTTCTTAGCGTTGTAGTGCCAAGTTCCGCGTGGTAGTGCCACATTCCGCAGTCTCAACAAACCCAGGATCGACGTGAGGATCATCCACGCCGAAGGAATCGCCAGCATGGCGACGCCCCTTTGACCGCCCATCGCGATGCTGACATTCAAAACGATGAAGCACACACCATTCACGATGCCAAGCATGTAGGCGGGTTTCAGCTTGCCGCGAGCCACGAACCAATTCGTGACCATCGCCAAAATGCAGGCGCTGAGGGACAGGGCGTCGATCATTGTTTCTCGTTTTTCAACGCCTCATTGAATTTGCGGGCAATATCCCGATCCTTCCATTCCGGCTGACAGCGGCGGTTGTAGATCTGCGCAATCGGCCAGGCTTCGCTGACTGTCAGTCCAAATCCCTTGGGCGGCTGCCAGACCATGCGGCTGCAAAACTTCAGGAGCTGCACATGGCCCCGCTGCCCGGAAACCGCCGCGGGAGTATTCTCGGCGTATTCCATCGCTCTGCTGATGGATTCCAGCCGGTCGTTCGGGAGATGGATTGTCGGTTGAAGCTGGCCTTTGCCATGCACTAACTCCTCCGGCAGCTCGCAAAGCTCATCAGGTGGCACTAAGCCGTATCCCTCGATGAACTCATACTTGTGTCCTTCCACGATCGATGGCGGCACCACGACGTAGCCGCCTTCGCCGCGCCCGTCCTCTTTTTCGCCCTGGCTGTTTCTGGCCGAGGCACGGAAATACGCATGGATGCCCTTGCGCGTGCGGACCAAGGTTTTGATCAACGCCCGGTGCTTTCGAAAAAACTCCCGGCCTTTGTCCAAGTCATCGAAGTCCCGGACGTAGAGTCCGCCGCTGATCGCGCCGCACACGATCCCGATGTTGTGCCGGGCCATTACGCCGAACTTAGAGATCAGCTCGCCGTGGGTCGGCATGCGGTTTTGGAACTCAAGCCAGGAACCATCCGGCTGCTTTGCGTTCTCCCGCAAGGCAATCGGGCAGTACCCCATCGCTCGGTACTTCAGGGCTTGTTCGTACATGGCGACACACTAGCAGGGTGGGCTCGGCGGTTTTAGGGACGTTCGAAAATGGGGAGCCGGAGCTCCCCGAGGGTTAGCCGCCGACGGCTTTCTTGAAGACATCGGACAGCGTCTTGCAGGACGGTTCCGCGGGCTCCATCTTGGTGATGAAGGCGCCGGGGTCGGCTTTGATCTTCTCGATCAGAAGATTGCGGGCGGCGACCAAGTCCGCGGGTGCGTCGATCATGCCGCCAAAGGGCAGCGAGTATTTCCAGAGCATGGCTATGAAGGGGAAATGGATAAGGGTTAGTGCCGGCGAAGTGGCTTCCGCTCCTCCGGCAACGGCCAGGAGAGGAAGACGATGATGGTGAGGAAGGCCGCTATGTCTGCGATGGCCTGCATTGGATGGTTGGGGGTAAGGAAGTAAAGCGCCTTCGCCACAGCAGCGAAGGCAAGGAGGAGTTCCGCCGCACTTGCGCATGGCGGAAGCTCCTTGCCGAGCTGCTACTCTGCGAAGAAGCTGCTTCCGGGGTGGGCTGGGTGGGCCGAATGTATGGCGGTGACTAGGGAATAAATACATTTCCAGGGCCTCTAGGACTAAGCCCAACCTTTGTCTTGAGGGTTTGTTTCAGAGCCGTCAAAGCGCAGCCAACGCCCTCCGGTCCATTTCACCGACGTGAACCAAGCCGTCCCTTTGATCCGCTCCGCACGATGGCGGATGCCGTCGGCGCGAACGCCGCTGCTGGCGATCCACAGCACCGGGTCAGTGACCTTCTCGTAGAATTTCAGCCGCCGCTTTACCTCGGCGTACCCGGTGTTAAGGCCGCTATCCATTTCAACGTGCCAGGTCTTGCCCTTGATGATGAGCGTCGCATCCGGCCGGATGTTCTGGTCCACTTCATAGCCCCGGATGCAGGTGTCGAATTTGAGCTTCATCAGAGCCTCGGTCAGCAGCACTTCAGGGAGCAGGGTGTCTTGCTTCACGAACCAGCCGCAGTACACATCCTGCGGCCGTCCGGTGTCTTTCAATTGAGCCGTCCCGAGGTGCCGGAGCCGCCGCTTTTTCCTGAGCCGCCAGATCCTCCCTTGGGCGGTCTTTTTGCTTTTCCCTTGGAAGAAGAGTCGGTGGAGTTGGTCGGGGGTTGAGGGGTGGATGTCGCACCATTCGATAATTCTTCGGTCACGAGCCCGCCAGTCTCCCTGTATTCCGGACCCGCCTTGATTCGGGAGATTGCTTCTTCTCTTCGCTTTTCGCCGATCGTTGGTAGGCATTTTGGGTAGGCCCTCGGCAGCGGTTGGATGTATTCGAGGCGTGTTCCCTTGCCGTCCCGGACGAACCTCCACCCCGGCCGGAGATTCATCAGCTCTTTCTGTTTCAGGTCGATTTGGTCTTTGTGGCTCCGCAGGCGTTCGACCAGCTCTTTGCCGTAGACGGTTCGGGAGATCGGACGCTGGTTGTCCCCGTCGCCGATCATCACCTCTTCGTAGCCGATGGGCGTCGTCCGCTCGTCGTAGTGCGAGACCATCTTCGGGTCCAAACTCGGAATGCCGATGTCTTCAGCTCCTTGCCGGGCCGACTCAGGATCGCCTTGTCTGCCCCACATATGGATTTGGGTGCTTTGGATGATTTCCCTCGCTGGCGGATTTTGGCAGAGCATCGTAATGTCGAGTCCGGTCTTGCGAAATTCGCTGAGGATCGACACGAGATACGAACCGCCGCCGATGAAGTTCTCAAACTCATCCAAGTAGGCCGAGAGATTCAATTTGTCCCTCTGCTTTCTTAAAGCCAATCGCATTGAACAGAGCGAAGCCCATCATGGACCGTCGTGCGTCTTTCGAGAGCTTGAACGATCCTTCGATGATTACGATCCCACCCCTTTTGTAGTGCTCCCACGGATCGAACGTGTTTCCGACCCGCATGGCTATCACGGGATTCTCCAACACCGCTTCAATCAACCGATCCGCAGGTTCGAGCTGCTGAGTCCTTTTCGTTTGGGACCAGCCAATCATGTCCTTCGCCCGTTTCACGAGTTCTGGGTCCGTACAGCCATTGACGAGCTTCCACCACTCGTCGTGCATCGGCTTTAAGGCGTACAGCAGCTTCATCAGCGAAACGTCGGTTTTCTGTCGCATCAGGAGCCGCAGGGAAAACAGGAGCCCGCGCTCGAAAAACGGATTCTCGTACGAGGGACCGGAACCGCGCCGCCACAGAAAAACATCCATCAGCCCGTGGACCAGCTCGTCCTCTACGAGGGCCCCTTTCGCGTCGTTTGTGTCGGGGCGCCGGAAGAACTTCCAACCAAGCACGCGATCGGTGTCGGTCAGGCGGTCGTAAATCACCTTGTGGTCGAGCCCAAACCGCACGAGGTATTCCATGAACGCACGTGCGAGCGGCCCGTGGGGATCGCAGAGCAATATCGCTCCGTCTTTCCGTGCGAGCGCCACCAGCTCGACTAAAGCATTACTGCTCTTGCCGCCGCCGGTGCCGGAGATTTCAACGCGATGAGCCATATCTCTACTCGTACAACCAGGCGAGGCCAGCAATCCGGCAAAGCGCGTGGACTTCTTGCAGTGATCCAAAGAGGCCACGATTACCCTGATAGCCGTAACAAACGCCAACGACTTCTCCGGCTGAATCCACAAGAGGGCCGCCGGAGCAACCAGGAGGGGTCATCGAGCTGGTCAGGTAGAAGCGGCCGTTGAAGCCGCCGATGTTCGTGGTTTCCAGAACACGCTGTGGCAAACAAACCAGGTCGCCGCTGTTGGGAAAACCCACCGATAAGTTGGCCGCGCGAGAATCATTCTTCGCGATGCGGAAACAACCCGGCGGCGTACGGTGGTAAGGCAGTCTCAGCAGCACCATGTCCGCATGCGGATGTTCGGCAATGAGCTTCGCTTCACCGCTCCATTCGTCGTGCGGCCAGAGGCTGACTTGGCCTGGGCCGACGTGCCTGGCCGTAAGGATGATCAGCGAGTCATTCAATCGGCCAACGATGCTTCCCGAGGCCCCGCTGACGCGAACGGTCGCGCGGAGTGCATCATCCCTGACGGCTGTGACATCCGGGCGTTGTGTTCCGTCACGGCGAGAACGCCTTCCGGCCCCCGCAACTAGGACGGCGCCGATGAGGAACAGCACCAAGGCACCGGCGATGGCGCCTGTCCCGACGTGTATTAATCTGTTCATAGCGGCTCTCGAATGAAGATTCTCGAAATGTCGCACGGCGGCTTTTGGAGAATTCTCACGTGAAAGCAACGCCCGGCTTGCCCCAAGCCGGGGTGCGTCAAAATAAATCAAAGGCTCGTGGCGATCATGACCAAAGCCAGGACGCCGACGATAATCACGATGGTGATGGCGATACCGCCGAACATCATGATCATCGTGTTGGTCTCCTGGGTCTTGTTGTTCGAGCGGTTGATGCGCTCGCGAGTGGGGTCAGCCGCCACCTTCGATCCGTTCCACTCGTCATAGGAACGTTCAACAATCACCTCGACGTTGTGGGGCACTGCACTTCTCCTTACATGGGGTTACTGGGACTGACGGACTCCGATCAACTTCCTCGACTCATTGATCTGCTGCTTGGCTTCCAGTAGCAGCTGCTGGGCTTCGATCATTTCCGGCTGCATATTGGTCAGTTGGATCGAGGCAGCCGACTTCGTGATCTGGCTGACGCCGATCAGGGCTTCAGCGAGAGACTCACCGGGTTCAAGGTCAAACTTGATGTGGAACTTTTCGCGGAACTGGGCATTCATCAGGTGCTCCTTACTTGCTCATTTGGTGGAACAAAAACAACAACGCTAGAAAACCCATTGATACGCTAGCCAGATTGACCAAGAGGAAGAGGCATGTACGCGACAGTCGGCGGATCTGGCTTTGAAGCTTTTCGCAGTCCGAACAACTGCCGGCCACCTCGTACTCAGCCTCCGCATAGACCGTCCGTTCATTGATCGAATCCTGGACCTCCTTCCAATTCATGACATTTAATCCCTTGCCCTGGTACTTTTGTCTCCAGTTCATTCGTGTTCCTCCGATGCCTTGTGACGCTCTTCTATCCAGGTGCGCATAGATTCCTTCTCGTCTTCCGGCAAAGGAAGGAGAGACAATCCAATGTCGATCTGTTTTTGGCTCCATTCACGGTGATTCACGATAGGGACCTCAACAATCACCTCTGTCACTCTTGCGGGCGGACGGAGATCTTCGATAGCGTCCCCAACAGCCTTTCGGATGCGCGGCCAGAAGAACGCCCCGCAGCAGAAGGCGCAGAACAGCCCGTAGCCAGCTAGTCCGAGAGCTACCCACATCACCACCACCTCCCCGTGCGAAGCACGTCCAGGGCCCAGAGGACCAAGCCACTGAAAGACATCACGGCAATGAAGGAGACGCAGACGGCTTCGCCGACATTCCTGTCCGTCATTGCCGCAAAGATGCCGAACGACACAGGGACGCTCACGAGCAGCACGGCCACAAGGAAGTCCATGAGGATCAGCAGGCCGCGGCCGGTGGCCTTGCTTACTCGTACCCAGCCCTCGAAGAAGGGCGCGAAGGGCACAGTCCACGGGAATGCCAGCAGCCAAAACAGCTTCCCGTAGCCTGGGAACCGCTTAAAGGCCGACATGCCAATGAACCCGGCTACCAGATAGGAGGTGCCTACGATGAGCACGAACAGCAGTTCTTCACCGTGCTTTTGCATGGCAACCTCCTCCCGGCAGGGAATGGGGGCAGATCGTGGCGACGTACCGCGATCGCTCGCCGTAAACGGCCATTCACTTGGAAACAACGCTTGGCAGAGGTGCCAGGAGAGTAGACGCGCTGGTTGCGCGGCGGGTACGATAAGAGCTATCGTGCCGCCGTCGTGGGCGTCTATTGCCCATGACACCGGTCCCAGGGGTCTTCACACCCCTGGGGCCAAATCCGAAGATATCCGCTCCCGACGGGGTACTGTCCGCTTGGTGCGCCGGCG
>JBGTDH010000973.1:0-13559 GCA_041748435.1 Pirellulales bacterium | reverse complement strand
GCGGAAAGAATTAGTTGCCGATCTTCTTGTACAAATCGCCGCCGAATCGGAACCCCACCACGTTGCGGTTCTCCAACTCGATGGCGAAGTCGCGAATGTTCTCCGTTTGATACGGGTTGTCGGGCCCCGTCCGCAACGACTTGTTGGCCAGGTCCGGGGTGAGGGTCCAACTGACGCCCGCCCCGTTGGTCCAGGTGAGCGTATTGTTCTGGTTCAAGCTAAGGCGTCCGCGGTGCCATTCGTTAACAACCGGATCGTGCTGATAAGAGCCGACGATCGAGTTCACCGTCAGCGGAGTTTCGCCAGGCGCCGGAATTGCGGGCCCCGCGTTGGGTGCCGCGCGGCGCCGAATGGTGTATGCCTTGCCGGACGCAGTCAGCGTGCCGGCATTCGCGCTGGTGAACACCAGGGAGAAGTCTGCCGCGTTGTCATGCCGATAGCTGTTCGGCTGGTTCGCCACGGGACTCCAGGTCGTGGTGCGATTCGAACTCACGAACGACAGGCCTTGAGGCGTGGCGCTTAACTGGAAAGGGAACGTGATCCCTTCCGCCTCCCAGTCGCCGGCGACGTTGAAGAGAGCGGCGAGCGGCGCGACGGGGGGCGGCGTATCGGACGACGGTTGCGAGGCGTTAATCGCGCCGCGGCCAAGTTCGAACGAGGCCAACGCCAGATTCGCGTCGAGCGTGTGGAGCATCAGGCGGTTGCCTTGCGCATCTCCGTTGACCCAGCCCATGCGTCCCAGCGTCGGCAGGTATGTGCCGCGGGTGCTGCGCTGAATGCGGAGGCCGGCGAACAATTCGCTCTGGCGCTGCACGTTGCCATTGGCATCCAGCAGGACCGCGCGCACGCCTTCCGCCGCGGGCTGGGTGAACTCGTTCGGTTTGCCCCATTGCTCGTAAGCCACGATCGAACGCCCGTCGGCCAGCGGAGTCACGATCGGGCGCAGGTAGCTCTTGTCGCCGGCGGGCACGGCGATGTTCATCAACGGGAAATTGCCCTGTGCGGTGCGGATGCCGGCCCACCAGTCGAGCTTGGGCAGCGTGTCGAAATTGCGGGCCACCCGCAGCATCTTGATCTCGCAGGCGCCGGCGCCCCCCTGCTCGATCTGTCGAAAGGTCCACAGCCAGCCCTTACCGCTGGAGAAGATCAGCAGGTAGCTGTCGGGCGTGGGCACGATGCCGGCGATGCTGAGGGCTTCTTCATGCTTGTTGGCGCGGGGGATTTCATACACCAGGACGAAATTGCTCCAGACGTACTTGTCGCCGTTGCGCTTGAGCGTGGAGAGCCCGATACCCAGATCGTTTGTTTGCGCCTGCAGGAAGTTGCCGCCATCGACCGCCAGGCGAATGTGCCCTGAGTGCTGCTCGCCGCCTCCGCCGTACAGGGCGCTGCCATCGGTTCCCACGCCCACGACCAGCCCCGTGTTGTGGATATCGGCAGCCGCCCCGTTGTTGTGTCCTAGTGAGAGGGCCAGCGCGCCGTTAGCATAGACCATCTCTCCGTTGATCATGGCTGTGTTGGCCATACGCAGCGGGTTGACGATGGGCCACTTCTGGCTGAACTGCTGCTGATTTACATCGGCCAAGAGGGTGGTTTGATTGCTCCCGGCCGGGACGCGCAACACGTTGGCCACGCCCGGCCGATACTTGGCGGCCCATTCCTCGGGGCTGGCTTGTTCATCGCGATACGCGGCGATGTAGCGGTTGCCGGCTTCGTCGCGAGCCAGGCCGCCCAGCAGTTGCAGATTCGTGGCCAGCGGCGTGTGTTGGCCCGCGCGAAAGCCGGGGCCGGAGAATGTGGAGAGCATCAAGCGGCCGTCGCTGCTGCGCCAGGCCACATCCAGGCTGCCATCCGGCCCGGCCTCGGCGAAGAGGGAGGGCACGAGATCCGTGTCCGAGGCATCGATGGGAGCTTGGGCCTGGATCGCGGTGGTCGAGCAGACGAGCAGTGCGGTAATCTTCAGCAGATTCATGGGACGACTCGGCGAGGATGGAAGGTGTGTGCGTTGGGTAGGGACTTCAACCGGGAGTAGCAAGCACGATCGACCAGTAAACCTTGCCGTCGTCGCCGCGGGCCACGCCCACGCCGTACTCGACCGTGCTCGTGGCACGCAAGATCCATTGGTCTTCGCCGGCATCCTGTTCGATCCAGCCCTTGACGGCGTCTTCCGCCAGGACATCGACCGCGGCGTTCTCACTGACTTTGCTCCAGCGGTAGCCGGACTTGTCGAACGGGCCGTTGGGATTGGTCGCCCCGCGCGAATTTGCGGACGACACTTTGCGGCGAGCAATGTCGTCGGCCCATTGCTGAGCCACGGCCGTCAGCTTGGCGTTCGTCCGGAACGTGGAAGTCAACTGTTTTGCGGTGCGGGCGGCGTTCAAGCGCGCGGTGGCGTCCTGCACAAGCTCCTCACGCCCGGCACCGGTCAGCGGCGCCCTGACGATTCCATTGGGATACTGCGGCTTGGTGAAAATGGCCGTATAGAACAAGAACCCATCGGCCCGCACGCCAATTCCCACGCCCACCAGGGTGGGCACGGGGTGCAGCATGTTGACTTTGTGCCCCTCCGACTTCATCCAGTTGAGGACCACGCTCTCCGGCGTCCCCGAAGGCATGGCGTTCTCTCCAAAGTGGGATCGTGCGCCGAAGAGGGCTTTCAGGCTCTTTCCGCGCTCGTCCATGTTCCAATGTCCGGGCGGCTCCAGGTTGGGTCCGCGCGGTCCCGGAATGGAGGCGATCTGATTCAATCGCTCCTCCGAGGTGGAAACATCGTTGCTCCAACTGCGGGCAATCTGGCTCACGCGCTCGTCCAGAACGACGGCGCCCACTCCCGCCTGCTGCCGCCGCAGATTGATCTCCTTGACGACGTCCGCTTCCAGTTGCTCGCGGCTCATCCCGGTGTACTTGCCGCCAGCCAACGTGTTCGTCGAGGGGAGCGTAGTTTGCGGCGACAGAATTGTCCCGGAGGCCGCCAGCGTGACGGTGGCCGGCGCGGCCGTCACCTTGAAACGCGTCAGTTCCTTGCCGGCAGCATTTCGAATCACGTACTGCTGTCCCACCGGCAGTGTGGCGGCAATCGTCTGGCTGGCGCTGAGTTGGCCGGCCGCTTCCTCGACTCCGGCGTTGACCCAGAAGATTCGCACGGTGCCCGCCGTTTTATTCTCCAGCGTGACCGTGGCGGTCGTGGGGACGGCTGACGGATTCACGACAGGCGGGACCGTCGGGGGGACGACAGGCGGAACGGTCGGCGGAATCAACGGGGGTGGGAGAACGGGAGTGGGCAAAGTCCCAGTCGCCGGTTTGACAAAGATCATCCCGTAGTTGAGTTGGCCATCGCTGCTCGAGACGATCCCGATGCCGGCCAGCGTGAAATCGCCAAGCATCCGGTTGCGTTCGGCTTCGTGGCTCATCCAGGTGGTGGCCACCGAGTTGGGCGTTCCCGTCGGCTGGAAGTTCTCGGCGATTTGCGCGCCCGTGCCAAAGATGCCCTGCAACGTGGCCGCGCGGGCCACGGCTCGCTCTCCGCGAACGGCCGCGGAGGTGTTGGGAATCTCGCCGGAGGTCCACTTGGAGACGATGTCCCGCGCCAATTGGCTGATGCGGTCATCAATGGCCAGCGGCGGCTTGTTGGCCTCGGCCCGCTTCCTGTTTACCGCGTCTAACAGCGCTGCCACGGCCGGGCTATTGGCAGGCTCGCCCGTGATGCGGGGAGTCGGCACTGCCGGGGCAGGGGTGAACGTGGACGGCGGGACCGGAGGCGCGGGCGCAGCGGGAGCGGACGCCGGCCGCGGCTCGCCAATCTGAGCTTGTTGCGTGACGCGGTCCACCGTGACGAGTTGGATCAGTTGATTCTGAGCGTTTCGCACGGTCCAGCGATGGCCCACAAAGGACGGCTGGGTGAAAGACTTCCCAGCCGCCACTTTCCGGTATTGCTGCTCCTGATTCTGGTCGTTAACCCAATTGATGGTCACGGTGCCGGTCGTATTATTGACGAACGTCACCTGGGCCCCTGCGGCCTGCTGGGCCTCCGCATTGGAAGGCGACAAGGAGATGGCTATTAAGCCTGTCATGGCGACAAAAAGAGGCATCGTCGGGCGAAACATCAAGGCGATCTCCAAGCGGATTCGTACGCGTCGAGTTGCTGCAACGTCTGCTGCACTGTCCACAAGAAGGCACGCGCGTTACGCGTAAATTGAAAAAGCGCGTCCAGGGGTGCATAATCGGCCTAAGTTCAGTTTCCAACTCATCCTACGTGGCTGCCCGGCGCGTGAATCCTATCCAGACATCCCTCGGAACTTCGCTGAACTTGATCGACCAGGCGCAACGGAGCGATCCGGATGCTTGGCGGCGGTTGTGTTCCATCTATTCGCCGCTGGTCTACGGCTGGGCGCGGAAGGCCGGTTTGCAAGAGAGCGATGCCGGTGACATTGTGCAGGAAGTGTTCCGCATTGTTTCTACGCATCTGGCCAAGTTTCGGCACGATCGCCCCGACGACACGTTCCGCGGCTGGCTGCTTACCATCACGCGCAACGAAATCCGCGGCTGGTTCCGCCGCCAGTCCAGACAGGCGGCCGCGGGCGAAGGGGGCAGCACGGCCATGGATCGCATCCAGCAAGCCCCCGATTGGATCGCGTCCGACACCGGCTTGGATTCGTTGGATGAGGACGGCTCGGACGAGCGCGATCTGATGCGTCGTGCCGCGGAAATCGTGCGTCAAGACTTCGAGCCTCACACCTGGCAGGCCTTCTGGCGCAGCGTGGTGGAGGGCCACGCCGCTGCCGAGATCGCCGCTGATCTGCACATGACCACCGGCGCCGTGAGGCAGGCCAAGTTCCGCGTGCTTGCCCGGTTACGAGAAACCATTGGCGATCTATGAAGGATCGAAGTGTCCGTAACGCGGTCGTCTTCTTGCCGTAGAATGCGCATTTCTTGAGACAGACGGCCTCTATGCTTGCACGCGTTTGCCATCTCCCCACAGACTCCCGTTGCCTGCTCCGCCAGTTGGCGGCGCCGTCGTTGACCGACGTTCCGGCGGCGTGCGAAGCCTGCGGAGCGACGTTCGACGACTTGGATCAGGCGGCAGAAGCGGTCGGGGGGCAGTTGCGTCGCGGTCCGGCCAGTTCCTTCGTTGAGGAGGATGCCTGCCTTCAGGCGCAAGCAGCCGTGCTCCATCTGTCGGCCGAACCAGGCAATACTGCCGCATTGGAGATCCCCGGCCACACCGTCTACGAGCAGATCGGGCGCGGCGGCATGGGAACGGTCTATCGTGCGATGCAGTCCGACCTCGATCGCGAGGTAGCAGTGAAGGTACTGCTCGCCAAGCGCGCGAAGGACATTCAGCAGCTCACGAGCCGCTTCGAGCGCGAGGCACAGGTCACGGCGAAACTTGATCACCCGTCGATCGTGCCGATCTATGCCATCGGCCGCGATGGTCAGGGGAGATGCTTCTATACCATGCGACTCGTGCGAGGCCGCAGTCTGGAGGAAGTCCTGCGGCTGGCCCAAGACAAGGCAGAGGGCTGGAACCTTTCGCGAGCGCTCGGCGTGCTGGTGCGAATCTGCCAGACGGTGGCGTTTGCCCACGGCCGGCGAGTCGTTCACCGCGATCTGAAGCCCGCCAACGTGATGGTCGGTGAGTTGGGCGAGGTCTATGTGCTCGATTGGGGGCTGGCCAAGGCGGCGGGGCAGGCAGACATCCGCGACATTCGATTGCGCGTCGAGGACGAATCTGCGGCGATCGACACGCTGGCGATTCGTGATCTTTCAGATTCCACGGTCGATCGGACGCCCGAGGAGCCGCCGCTGATGACGATGGACGGCGCCGTGCTGGGGACTCCGGCTTACATGCCTCCCGAACAGGCCAGCGGCCAGATCGAGCACGTCGATCACCACTCCGACATCTACTCGTTGGGGGCCATTCTCTATCACCTGCTGGTCGGACATGCGCCCTATGCGTTGCCGGACAGGAAAGTTACATCGCACCAGTTGCTGCGGTGGGTGATTGAGGGCTCGCCCCCTACGATCGCCGGCCTGGCTCGCAAATCGCCGCCCGAGCTGATTTCCATCTGCGAGCGGGCGATGGCCCGTGAGCGCGGCCAGCGTTATCGCACGGCGCTGGAGATGTCCCAGGACTTGCAGGCGTTTCTGGATGGCCGCGTGGTCAAGGCTCATCAGACCGGCGCCTGGGTCGAAGCCCGCAAATGGGTAATGCGCAATCGGGCCATCGCCGGCACCCTGTTTCTGGCGGTAGCGTTGGGCATTACCGGCCTCGCGACGAACGCATGGCTGCAATCGCGCGCCAACCGCGACCTGGCCGATGCTAATCGGCAGACGAACGAGGCCCTTGAACGGGAAGCGGAACTCGCCGCCCGCGAAGCAGAAGCTGCGCAAGCGGCCCGCCAAGCAGCGGCATCTGAGCGGCAGGGAAGGCTCCAAGCCCAGAAACAACTCGCCGATTCTTACGCCAACTTCGGCGAGCAGGAGGTCGCTCAGAAGCAATTCCATTTCGCCGCACTCTGGTTCACCAAGGCGGCCGAACTGACGGCCGATCCCGAGATCGCGCACGCGCACCGGATGCGAGCGATGCAATTCGGCAACCACGCCATGAACCCCGTCTCGGCCTGGTTCGATCGCGAGCACTACCAGAAGCATGGGTTCCTCGATTTTCCCTTGGTGAATCAGTTCCGTCTGGATGCCAGCCATCGTTACCTGCTCGCGAAGTCCGAGCGATTCGGCCACACGAAGGTGTTCGATCTGCACGCGGAAGACCAAGGCGTTTGGAGCGGCGGCACGTTCCATGCTGCGGCGTTTGCTCCCGAGGGCGGGCTGATTGCCGTCTCGGCCAAGCCGGGCGAAGTGCAATTGCGGCGGCTGGCCGATACGGAAGTCGTGGAGGAAGTGCCGGTCGAGCCGGCGGACGGTCGCATCACCGCGCTGGAGTTCAGTCCGGATGGGAGCCTGCTGTTCATCGGCGCCAATCCGGCCCGCATCTGGCAAGTGCGCGAAAACCGGTTCCTGGCCGGCAGGTATCCGCTTAATTTCCCGGCCAGCGGCGTCGTCTTCAGTCCGGCCCTCGATCAAGTCCTGGTGCTCGAGAATTATACCCGCCGCGTGCAGTTGTTCCCCGTGGGGGAGCTCGAAGGGCCGCATCAGGAGCTATTGTCTGCTGCTTTCGTGTGGCAAGATCTGCCGGAACAATTCCGGGCCGGAGTGGCTCAACTCAGCCGCGTGATGCAATCGGCCGATGGGCATGGCTTCCGCTCCGGGAACGATTACGAGCCCTTTCCGCTGTTCGACCCGCACGGCAACACGTTGCGACTGCTGGCCCAGCCGCGAAACTCGGTGCATGGATTCGTCTTGGAACCCGCGGGCCGATGGCTGGTCTATGCGTCTGGCACCGGGCTGGTGCGGCAGTGTCTGGCCCAGCCGTTGCGCCCGTACCGGTTCTTGCCGCTGAAAGAGTGGGCCCTGCCGCTGTTCAGCCATGACGGCTCGCGGATCGTACCGCTGGGAACTCCCTATTTTCAGATCCAAGTCGGCCCGGCGAAGACGGAGCTCCTCCGGACCCAGATCTATAATGTCGCCACGCTTTCTCCTGTCGGCGCCGGCATCGACCCGCAAGGCACGATTCTGGGAGGCGCTTTCTCACCGGACGATCGCGTGCTGGCCCTCGTCTGCGGCGCCAGCCAGCGTTCGGAGGAAGCGATGTTCGCACCCGATGGCCGGGCGGGCAACGTACAGTTCTGGGACGTGGCCACCGGCACGCGCATCGGCACTCCCGTTCCCATGCCTTCCGAGCCTTGGGCGGTGGCGTGGCATCCCTCGCGCCCGGCTGTGGTTGTGGTCTGTGGCGGGGGAGAGACGCTGAAGTGCGACGTCGCCGTCCCGTCGGCAACGCTGCTGGCCGCTCATAAGAACCGGCGCGAGCCGGCGACCATGAGCTGGTATCCGGGGGGCTTTCCCGCCGGCGGCGTAACGTTCGATCCGCGCGGCGAACTCGTCTTGTCCCACGTGGCCGGAGGTCTGACTTGCCTGGACTTCGAAACCGGGCGGCAGCTCTATCATCAGGCCGGCCGTTGGATTTATCGCCTGTTCGTGCGGGGAGAAACAGTGGTCTGCACCTCACAAGGCGGGCGCCCTGGTGTGCTCTCGCTGCGCACCGGAGAGGAGCTCGGCCAGGTAGTCGATATCACCAAGGGAAAAACGGGACGCTTCAGTGACGATGGCCATTTTGTCATCTCGGGGGAGCAGTTGGTCACGGTGCTGAATTACGAGACGCGCCAGGAAACCTGCCCACGGATCGTGTTTGGTCTCCACGCTTATTCCGACTTCGTCCCGCGCACACCCTGGCTGATCACCACGAACAGGGGCAGCCGGCAGCAATGCCGCGTGGAGTTTCACGATCGGCGCACGGGCCGCCCGGTGGCGCCTGCGATCGAGTTTGCCAAGTGGGCGATGGACCAGGAGCCCGTCGTCTCTTTCGATGGCCAGTATGCGGCATTGCAGTGCCTGCCCTACGGCATCGCGATCATCGATCTGCACTCCTTGCACGTCGATCCTCGTCGCGGTCTAGAGGATGCCGACCTGATGTTGCTGGCCGAAATCAACGCCAGCGCCACGGTGCGCGACGGCCGCCTCGTCGATTTAGACGAGACCGAATGGCTCACCCGCTGGATCGACTTCCGCCAACATCATCCCGACTTCCATCGCAGCGGTGATCAATTCACGACCGCCCAGTTGATACAAGACCATCGAACCCGTGCCCACGAGTTGGAAGTGGAGGTTCTGCCGGCGGCCGCCGCCTATCATCGCGGCGCAGCAGCCCAACGTACGCGGGAGCCGGAGATCGCGAACTAACGCGGAGCGGCCTGGTTATGCCAGCGCGGGTTGAGCCTGCGTGACTGGAAAGTTCAGCACGGGGCTCTCCTCGGTCAGACGATCGAGCATGCCTTGCAGCACTTCCCGCGTGCGAACCAAGAGCGGGTCTGTCGCGGCCGATCGATCGCGCTCGGGCGAAACCGCAATCGGCTCGGCCACTTGAATCACACAGTGCAGCGGGCGATGGATGCGGGCCTCGTCCGTCAAATCTTCCTCGAACCGCTCGACGGTCTCCAGCAACCGCTCCGCGGAAGGGCGCGAAGTCACGTAATCCGGCGGATACCAGGAGAGTTGCTGCGCCAGGTACATATCGGCCAATTGCCGCCACCGCCGCTCGCGCTCGGCATCCGTAATTTCGCCGGTCACCATATCCGGTAAGATCGCCGCGCGCAGCCGCTTGACGCGGGCCACCACATGGCCATCGTGCTTGCCCTGCGTCCATTCCCCTTCCAGCGGCGAGAGAATATGATCGATCAGCCGCAGCAGCCGCTCGTGCAACGTGCCGGTCTGTGGCTCCCCCAGGTATTCCACTTCTTTGAGGCACAACAAGGCAGTGCCAATCCGCGCGATCCGCCCAACGAGCGAACCTTGCCGCTGCGGCTGCCACGTCAAACGATGCTCGATGCTGGTCAGCACCGGCGCCGCGCTGGCCTCCAGGTCGCCGCGGAAGAAGTACTTGATAGCCACGGGATGCAGCACCACCTTTCCGCCTTGCTTGGCTCGCTTCTTCGCTCCGCTGCGGGCAATAAAGGCCACGCCCTCCTGAAACTCGGTCAGCCGATCGTTGGTCCGCGTGACCACGCCCTCCGGAAAGATTACCAGCGGTCGCAAGGCCCGCTCCAGAATATCGATGGCGGTGCTCACGGCCTGCCGGTCCATGCCTTCGCGATAGACGGAGAAGGCCCCGAGCCGGCGAATGACCCAGGGGGTGAAGCCTCCCTGCATAAACAGGTGCCAACTGGCAATGGCGAACAGCGGCGTGCCGATGTGGTCGATCAGCATGCCCAGCACCAGCGGATCAATGGGCCGGCTGTGATTGGGCGCGAGAATCACGCCGTGCCCGGCGCGCACCGAGTCGCGCAGCGATTCCGTGCCGCGGCACTCGACGTTGGTAATGCCCCAGGCGCGCTTGAGATACCACGGCAACAGGCGCTCGAAGGCCGACGACCAGTGCTTGCCGTAGATCGGCGGAATGAACTGATACGGCTTGTCGATCACCACGTTCTGCATGATCGACCAACTCACTCCGTGCAACCGAATGTAGGGTGGGTCGAGCACAGCGCGACCCTCAATAATCGAGACTTAGTGGGTCTCAGACTCGACCCACCCTACCGCCTAAACCTTGTCCGGCACCACGAACGGTTCGCGATAGGCGCGTGTCAGCAGGGCATTGGCCTGGGAGTCTTCCACGAACCGCTCGGTGTCGGCATCAAAGGCCAGCTTCCGTCCGCGCTGACACGTGAGCTTGGCCAGGTCCAATTTGTTGGCCTTCAGATGATCTTCCATCCGCGCGAGTGCCTCGGCAGCCGTCTCGTTGCCTTGCGCCAAGTTGCTCCCTTCGAACGGAACTTCCTCTCCCAAGCGATAGGAGATGTTCGCCAGGTGACACAGGGCGCTGGAGTAATGGCCTTGCAGGATGTCGGCGTTGAGGTCTTCCTGCTTCCGCGTGCGCATGGCGGCGATGAAGTTGCCGAAGTGGCCCTTCCCGGGACCCATATTCGTCGACACCTCCGGGAGCGGGGCCGATTTGTCGCTGTCCTTCGGATAATAATTACCCTCCACAATCGTGCCCGATTCCAGATGAAAAATGTTGCCCACGCCGGCATCGCGATACTTGTCGGTCTTCAGTCCGCGGACCTCGAACACCAGTTGCGTGCCGCCGAAGTCCATGACGGAAATCTGCGTGTTGGGCGTCTGCCCGGCGTCTTCGTAGCCGTAACGGCCGCCGAAGCTCACCACGCTCTTGGGCAGCGTGGCCCCGGGAATGCCCCAACGGGCTACATCCATCTGATGCACGCCTTGATTGCCGATATCTCCGTTGCCGTAGTCCCATTGCCAGTGCCAATCGTAGTGGAACTTGGGACGCGTGACCGTGGTCATCGGCGCCGGGCCGGCCCACAGGTTGTAATCGATATGCGCCGGCACCTCGTACTGGCCGCGTTCGCCGATCGAGGTGCGGGGCTTATAGCACAAGCCTCGGGAAATGAGCAGCTTGCCGAGCTTGCCCGTGGCAATGGCGGCGACCGCCTTGTGCCAACTGCCCGACGACCGGCTTTGCGTGCCATGCTGCACAATGCACTTGTGCTTGCGGGCCGTCTCCACCGCAATCCGGCCCTCGTGGATGTTGTGGCTGCACGGCTTCTCGACATACACATCCTTACCCGCCTGACAGGCCCAGATGGTCATCAGGGCGTGCCAGTGATTGGGCGTGGCAATGCTGATGGCATCGAGATTCTTGTCTTCCAATGCCTCGCGCACATCTTTGAACGTCTTGGGCTCCTTCACTCCCGTCTTGCTGGTGATGTTCTTAATGTGCCGGTCATACGTCTTGGGATCCGGATCAATCAGGTGCGTGATCTGCACGTTGTCCATCTTGGACCACTCACTGACGTGCGACCCGCCACGGCCATTAAGACCTGCCACGCCGATGCGGACCGTATCGTTGGCGCCAATGACTTTACCCGAGGCCTTGGTTCCGGCGATGACGAACGAGGCGCTAAAGACGGCAGAGGCTTTGAGAAAGCGGCGGCGTGTCTGACGAGCCATGACGAGATCTCCTGCGGAATATGGGTGGGTGCGATTGGCGTCAAGTCAACCGCTCCACATCATCCCTTGCAGGAAATCAGATTGCAACCGCTGGAATAAAGCTCAGGGCTTCGCCCGGCGTTATCGCTCCACTTGCGGGCGAACGTCATGGTCGTTGTGCTCGACCAGGAACTTGTTCAGATTCCAGCGCAGCTCGCTTTGCGTGGCCACGATATAGGGCGAGGAGCCGCGGTTGATCCCCAGCTTACTGCGGAACAGGTCCAGCTCTCGGATGTATGTCTCGGTGCGGATCGCGGCGACCATGAGGGGCTCCGTTGATGCGGCCAGGGCCGCGGTTGCAGGCTTTGGGCGGGGGCCGGCGGGCGGGCGATCACAGGATCGTTCTTCCGGCGTCTTACCTGTTCTAACTGGTATATCTGGATTACCCCATCGAACCGGACACCAGCGGCACGCGTTTCGCTTCATCGCCCGCTACGTGAAAGAAACTGAGATGGTGCCACGTTTCGCCCGTTGGCTAGTCAATGGCTGCTGCGTTTGCGCGCTGCGGCGCAAGATCACGAGCTATGATTGATGAAACTCCCTCCCCCCGTTTGTCCCACCATGCCCACCAAAAGACTCGGCATTCTCACCAGCGGCGGCGATTGTCCCGGCCTTAACGCGGTCATTCGCGGCGCGGTGAAAAGCGCCACGCAGCTTGGCTACGATTGCGTCGGCTTCCTTAAAGGCTACGAAGGCCTGGTCGATCCCGTCACCTATGTGCCGCTGAACCAGAAAAACACCACGGGCATTCTGGCACAGGGGGGCACCATTCTCGGCTCGACGAATAAAGGCCGATTCGGCGCGACCAAAGGCGAGGACGACCGCGTCTCGATCGCGCCGGAACTGCTGGATGCGGTGAAGACCACCGTCGAACAGCTCAACATCTCGGGGCTGATCTGCATCGGCGGCGACGGCTCCTTGGCCATTGCCCAGCAGTTTCACGAGTACGGCATTCCCGTCGTCGGCGTCCCCAAGACCATCGACAACGATCTCTCGGCCACGGCATTTACGTTCGGGTTCTTCAGCGCCGTGGCCTGTGCCACCGATGCACTGGATCGCCTGCACACCACGGCAGCCAGTCACGAACGCATCATGGTGCTAGAGGTGATGGGTCGCCACGCCGGTTGGATTGCATTGCACGCGGGCATTGCCGGCGGCGGCGATGTCATTCTCATTCCCGAGGTGGCCTGGAGCTACGAGCAGGTCTGCCACAAGATTCTCGATCGCGAGCAGCACGGCAAGCGGTTCACGCTGATCGTGGTGGCCGAAGGGGCCAGCCTGCCCGAAGGGGGCCTCGTGACCAAGGGCGAATATCGCGGCAACGGGCAGGTGCAACTGGGGGGCATTGGCCACATCTTGACCGAGGAGATTCAACGCCGTCTGCATCGCGAGACGCGCTGCGTGGTTCTCGGGCACTTGCAGCGAGGCGGGCCGCCGACCACTTTCGATCGCGTGCTGGCCACGCTGTTCGGCGCCCATGCCGTGCGATTGGCCCACCATCGCCGCTATGGCGAAATGGTCTGCTACAGCCCGCCGAGGGTCGACAGCGTGCCGATTCGGGATGCCGTGAGCAAGCTCTCGCGCGTCGATCTGCAAAGCCCCGAGGTGCAGGCCGCGCGAGCCCTGGGCATCAGCTTTGGCGATTGCCCCGCCGAAGAGAGCCCCTTCTCCCGCCCCCTGTCCACCGACCTCGTCGACCAGGTCACCGACTTGGAATCGGAACTCGCCGCGCTTTGTAACTAGTGCCCGTCCGGAAATGGGTGGCGCACCGTATTTTTGGGGTTAGCAGGCGGGCGGGTCACGCGGAAGATGAACAAAGATGACCAAATCGCATGATGCGAGGCGATTTCGGATCGTCGATCGGCGTTGTTCTAACG
>JBGTDH010000972.1:0-8096 GCA_041748435.1 Pirellulales bacterium | reverse complement strand
AATTTCTTGGCTTCGACCCGCACCATCAGCAGGTCGTCCATGGCGTCGTGAATCTGCAGGCAGCAGACATGTTTCTTCACCGGGGGCGTCTTGGTCACGGCCAGATTGACCGAGAAGGTATGCGTCCCACCATCGTTTGTTCCCCAACTGGCGCGCGAATCGCCTTGCATTTCCCGCAACTCGGAGCGGGGATAGCTCGATCCCTTGGTCGTCTCTCCGCCGCAAGGGGCGCGAAACACCACGCCATCGGCCGCCGGATTGACGAAGAACCACCGCGGCTCCACGAACATATCCAATTCCGGCTGGCGAATCTCGTCCGGCTCGCCGGGACGATCCGTATCGACCGGCAACGTCAGCCGCCAGCAAGACAGATCCAGCACCCGCGCCGGCAAGTCCGCGGCAAGAGTTGGGTGCGCAAGCGCTGCGAGCCAAAAGTTGATCGTGATCAGACTGCACGGCGTTTTCATGCCAGATTCCCCTTGCGAGAACAGCAGAACAGACAGGATGAACAGGATACGACAGGATAACCGGACTCGGATCGTGTCATGCCGTTGCCTTCATCCTGTACATCTTGTTCATCCTGTCCGCCTCTACTCTTGAGGCCTCAAACTTCGCGCAAGGCCCTATTGTAAAGGTGGCAAGACGGCCGGGCACGACATAAAGAATTCATCAGGGTGAAGCCAATCCGAAATTTCTGGGGAGAATTGTGTCCGGGAACAGACTTCGATCCGCATTACCAGTTAGCGTCGTATTCTGCCTTGGAAACATGAGGCCCGCCATGAAAGCTTCCCACCTGATGCTCGTCGCCTGCAGCCTGTTTGCCCCACTTTCCCAGGCCCAGCAGACCGGATCGACGTTCCCGCAGCCCGTGCAGAGCCCACCGCTGGTGCAGGATCACGCCTCGACGGTTCAAGAGGGGTTCTTGCGAGGCTCGGCCGATGGCGTGCGGGCAGTGGGGGAATACAACTACAACACGGCCACCGCCGCCCTGATTTTTGAGGAAGCCCGCAAAGCCGCCTACGGCAATGAGATGCGTCACGCGGAGACCTTCTGGAACAAGAAGAACTACTACGACACGCAGATATCCAACCGCAAGCAGCGCCGTTCGCCGGTGCCGACCGAAGGCACGCTCAAGCCGCAGGCCGCGCCGGTGGCCTTGCGAACTCCGGTGCCGTTTGCCGATCCGGGCCAGCCGGGCTTTGTGTGGCCGGCGGCGTTCAATCATCCCGCGTTTGCCGCTTCCCGCGAACGTCTGGCGTTCTTATTCGCGGAGCGTTCGCCCACCAACAGCGGTGCTCAAAGTGCCAGCTACGTTCAGATTCAGAACGTGACGGGTGAAATGCGATCCACACTGACCGACCTGGTTCGCACTCTGCCCCCGATGGCTTCTGTGGAAGCCAGGCACTTCCTGGATCGCGCCGCCTACGAAGCCAGCCTGCCGGTGGCGATTAAGGTGGCGGCGGTTAATTGAGTGAGTAGTGGAAGCTACCCAACTTCTTTGATGCAGGAGAGGGACACGTAAGGCTGTCCCTCTCCTGCTTTCGTGTTTGTCCTGAAGCTGGTTGCATCCACCGGGTCAACGGTGCATTATAAGGCACGCGCCGGGGACTCGCCTCGGCCTTACCTCCAGGAAACGGCACCATGCGCCTGCGCTCGATTACGTTTGCCTTGCTGGCAGTTGCTAGCTCTCTCGCCCTGGCGGCCGATGAGAAGCCGGCCAAGCAACCCAATATCGTGTTCATCTTCTCGGACGATCATGCGTATCAGGCCATCGGTGCGTATGGCTCCAAGGTCAACCAGACGCCACACATGGACCGACTGGCCCGCGAGGGCATGCGGTTCGATCGTTGCTACGTGACCAATAGCATCTGCGGCCCCAGCCGGGCAGTGATTCAGACCGGCAAGTACAGCCATCTCAACGGCTTCTATCGCAACGGCAACCGCTTCAACGGAGATCAGCAGACTTTTCCTAAGCTTCTCCAGCGCCAGGGCTATCAGACGGCGGTCGTCGGCAAGTGGCACCTGGAGACCGATCCGCAGGGGTTCGATTATTGGGAGATCCTTATCGGGCAGGGACCGTACTACAACCCGCCCATGATCCAGAACGGCAAGCGCGTGCAGCACACGGGCTACACGACGGAAATCATCACCGAGCAGGCCTTGAACTGGCTGGCCACCAAGCGCGATCCGCAGAAGCCGTTCATGCTGATGTTCCAGCACAAGGCGCCGCACCGGGAGTGGGAGCCGGACCCGAAGTACTTTGCCTTGAACGACGGCAAGAAGATCCCCGAGCCAGAGACCCTGTTCGACGACTACGCCAACCGGGCCTCTCCGGCGCGGGATCAGGATATGACCATCGCCAAGACGATGACGCCCAAAGACCTGAAGCTGGTGACGCCGCCGAACCTCAACCCGCAACAGAAGGAGGCCTGGGACGCGTACTACGCCCCGCGGAACGAGCAGTTCAAGCAAGCCAACCTGGAGGGCAAGGATCTGGTGCGTTGGAAGTATCAGCGGTACATGCACGACTACCTGGCGTGCATCGCTGCCGTGGATGATTCGATCGGCCGCGTGCTCAAATACTTGGACGACAACGGCATGGCCGAGAACACGGTGGTCATCTACAGCTCCGATCAGGGGTTTTATCTTGGCGAACATGGCTGGTTCGACAAGCGGTGGATGTACGAAGAATCGCTCCGCACGCCGCTGCTGGTTCGCTGGCCGGGCGTGACGAAGCCCGGCAGTGTGAACGGCGACATTGTCTCCAACCTCGATTACGCGGAGACGTTCCTGGATATCGCCGGTGTCGAAGCGCCTTCCGACATGCAGGGACGCAGCCTGCGTCCCGTGCTGGCCGGCAAGACTCCGTCCGACTGGCGCAAGAGTTTTTACTATCAATACTACGAATTCCCCGGACCGCACAGTGTGGCCAAGCACTACGGCGTGACCAACGGCAAGCAAAAGCTGATTCACTACTACGAGAAGGGCGAGTGGGAATTGTTCGACCTGACCAAGGATCCGCACGAGATGCACAGCATCTATGGTCAGACCGCGGCCGCCGGCATGCAGAAGGAACTGGAAGCAGAGCTTAGCCGCCTGCGCCGCGAGCTGCAGGTTCCCGATAAAGATCCGCCCGACTCGTTCCCTCCCATGCAGCGGAGGCAGCAGCCAGCAAAGACTGCCGGGGAATAGGGCCCCGCGATCTCAGCAGGCGGAGATGCGCTCGAACGCCAGGCGCGAATGCTCCAGCAGGTCGCGATAGTCGACGGCCTCGATCTCTTCGCCCATCAACTCCACGTCGTAAAAGCCGTCGTAGCCGGACTCCTGCAAGGCCGCCACAATCTCGGCCAGAGGAATCGTGCCCTCACCCAGACGGCAGCGGTTGTTTTCGCCGTCGGGCTGCTGCTTGCTGTCGCCCAGATGCACCACGGCAATGCGCTGCGCAAGCGACGGAATCCGCTGGACAATGTCGGGTTCCAGTCCCAAATGAAACGTATCGAAAGCCAGCTTAACCCGCTTGCTTTCGGCGGCGTCGATCAGCGACAGGGCTTCGTCCAGGCTCGTCAGAAAGGTCCACTCCGTCGCGCAGCCGATGTGCATGGGCTCAATGGCCAGCGTGACATCGAAATCTTCGGCCACCGGAATGAGTTCCCGCAACGCGTCCCGCAGCAATCGCCGGGCATGACTGTGCGTGTGTCCCGCACGGGCGCCGCTGTAAACCACCAGGCAGCCGGCATGCATCTGGGCCGCCAGCCGAATGGCCTCGGTGGCGTCGTCGATGCTCTCCCGAAAAGTGCGGCCATCGCTGCCGGTAAATCCGCCGGCCCACAACAAGTTCGAGACGGCCATTTGCCGCTGGGCGAGCAGCTCGATGCCCTTGTCTTCTCCGTAATCGGAGAGTTTCTGCCGCCACACGCCCAGGGCGGTGAATCCCGCGGCCAGAGACTGTGCCACATCTTCCTCGAACGACCAGCGAAACGTGGTCATTTCATTGATCGACAACCGTGCCATTGCAGCTCCTTCCCAGGATCGAAGGGGCGTCCGTCGTTCCATAGAGGGCTAAGTATCGGCTGTGGAGCGGTTGCTGTAAAGCAGTGCATCTTCGTGCCGGGATTGTCCCATCGCAGCCTCGGCCAATTATCGCCGGCCTTCAACGAAAGAATTTGACCCTTCAACACGCCCGTCTTACGATAGGTAGGGGAGGCAGCGCGAAAGGGTTTCTGCGTCCCTCGACGTCAGTCCGATTTTCTCCAGCCTTGTGGGTTCACAATGCAATTCAACTGGGGTCCCTTTGCGGTGGCCTTTTTCGGCCGATGCCTATTGCTCGTGCTGCTCTTGACCACCGTGCAGACCGCGGCGCGCGGCCAGGCCAATGCGACGAAGAAGATTCCACCGCCGGAAGACATCGAGCTTAAAGATAAGAATGGCTCGCCGATGACCAGGGACGGCCTGCTGCTTAAGGCCACGTACTATCCCGGAACCCGCAAGGACAAAACAGTTCCCATCATCATGCTTCACGGATATAAGGGCAACCGCACGGAGTTTGCGGACCTTGCCGCGCTGCTGCAAAAGGACCACGGCCACGCCGTCCTGGTGCCCGACATGCGCGGACATGGAGACAGCACCAAGAACGTGAACAGCACCAAGGCGCTGGACGCCGCCAAGCTTGGCCCCGACGATTTCGACCTCATGGTCTCGGATATGGAAGCCTGCAAAAGATTCCTCATGGAGAAGAACAATGCCGGCGAGCTGAACATCGAACGGCTCTGCATCATCGGCTCCGAGATGGGCGCCGTCGTGGCCATGAACTGGTCCGTTGTGGATTGGAGTTGGCCCATCCTGGCTACCGGTAAGCAGGGGCAGGACGTGAAGGCCCTGGTGCTGCTGTCGCCACAGTTCCAGGTGGAACGCGGCAGGTTGAGCATGGCCGCTCCCACGCTCAGTCCGTTGCAGAAGGAGTTGGCCGTGGCACTGTTTTACGGCAGCGTGACGCCCAAGAGATTCGGGTCCGATGCAAAACGCATTCAGTCGGCATTGGACAAGTGGCACACGGAATCCTCGCCGCAGCCGTTCTATTTCGAAGAAGTAAAGACCTCGCTGCAAGGAACCAAGATGCTCAATGGTCCCGGCTTGCCGCTGAAAGAAGTCATCGCCAAGTTTATCACCATGACGGTCGTGGAGCGGGACCTTCCGTGGCGGGAGCGGCTAGGTCCTTTGAATTAGCCGCTGGCTGATCTGTTCGAAGATCCCGCGGGCGACCTCGGCTTTGGTCCCCGCCAGAATCGCGAGGACGTCGCCGCGGGGATCGAGGATCTCCACGCGATTGTGGGTCGAGTTCATGGCCTCGGGTCCGTTGACCACCATCAGATTGCAGCTTTTCTTTTGCAGCTTGGCTAGCGCCCGCAGCCGTTGGTCCTGTGTCTCCAAGGCAAAGCCGACAATCCACTGATGCGTTTTGCCCGCGCCTAGCGTGGCCACTACGTCGGGAGTCTCGATCAGGTGCAACACCAGCGGTTGGCCCGTCTTGGCAATCTTGGAATCCTCCACGCGCACGGGGCGATAGTCGCACGGGGCGGCCACCGAGATCAGTCCGTCGCACGCCGGAAACAGTTTCTGCGATTCTTCCAGCATCTCCTCGGTCGAGACCACGCTCACCACGCGGGCCGCGGCGGGATAAGCCACTTCCACGGGACCGGAGACGATGGTCACCCGGTGTCCCAATTCAATGGCTGCATCCGCCAGCGCCTGACCCATACGGCCGCTGGACGCGTTGGTAAGATAACGTACCGGGTCCAGATACTGCCGCGTGGGGCCGGACGTGAGCAGGATGTGAGCCATGTGCGCTGTTGTTCCGCGGTGGAGCAGGCCGCTTTACTATACGGGCTGCGGCTTGTGTTTCACAACATCGAGGCGGTGCGGCGATGCTGGTAGTCAACCCACACATTCAGATTCCCGAAGACGAGTTCACGTTCACGTTCGCGCGCAGCTCAGGGCCGGGTGGTCAGAACGTGAACAAGGTCAACAGCAAGGCCCTGCTGCGCTGGCCCATTACCGCGACCTCCAGCCTGCCGGACGAGGTGCGGGCACGGTTCATCGCCCAGTATCGATCTCGAATCACCGACGAAGGGGACGTGCTGATCACCAGCCAGCGGTATCGGGATCAGGGGCGCAACATTCAGGACTGCCTGGACAAGCTGCGCGAGTTAATTGCCGCGGTTGCTCAGCGTCCCAAGACCCGCCGGGCCACGAAACCCACACAAGGCAGCCGCCGCCGCAGACTTGAAGGCAAACGTCAGCAATCGGAAAAGAAGGACGGCCGCAAAGATCTGCGCGGCGACCCTTGATGCAAGCTCACTGGCCGCCAACTCAGGCAAACAGTGCGTGCTCTACGCGGCCGTGGACGTCGGTCAGGCGGAAGTCGCGGCCGCTGTAGCGATAAGTAAGACGCTCGTGGTCGAGGCCCATCAGGTGCAAGAGTGTGGCGTGCAGGTCGTGAACGTGCAGGCGGTTCTCGACGGCGTGGTAGCCCAGCTCGTCGGTCGTGCCATGCACGTAGCCCCCCTTGACGCCGCCGCCCGCCAGCCACATCGTGAAGCCGGTGGCGTGATGATCGCGGCCCTTCTCGCTTTCGCTGGTGGGCGTACGGCCGAACTCGCCGCCCCAGATCACGAGCGTGTCGTCCAGCATGCCGCGGGCTTTGAGATCTTTTAGCAACGCCGCAATCGGCTGGTCGCTCTTCTTGGCGTGGTCGCGGTGATTGTTGATATCCTTGTGATCGTCCCAGGGCTGATTGTTGCCGTAGTAGATCTGCACCATCCGCACACCCCGCTCCACGAGCCGCCGCGAGAGAAGGCAGGCATTGGCGAATTCGCCTTCACCATAGGCCTTGCGGACCGTTTCCGATTCCCGGCCCACGTCGAACGCGTCTTGCGCCTCCCCCTGCATGCGGAAGGCCATCTCCAGCGATGCGATGCGGGCTTCCAATGCCTCGTCGCGGCCGCGAGTTTCCAGGTGGTCCTGGTTCATGGCCTGCAACAGGTCGAGCTGGGCTCGCTGCGCGGCCGGCGTGAGGTAGCGATTATCGACATCGCGAATGATCGACTTGGGATCGATCGATTTGTTGTTGATATGAGTGCCCTGAAAGATGCCCGGCAGAAAGCTGTTGCTCCAAAGCTGCGGCCCCACGACCGGCTTGCCTGGGCAGAGCACCACAAAGCCGGGAAGATTTTGATTTTCCGAACCTAAGGCATAGGTGAGCCACGAGCCCAGACTGGGGCGCAGCGGCTGCATGTTGCCCGAGTTCATCATCAACAGCCCCGGCTCGTGGTTGGGGTTGTCGGTCCACATCGATCGCAGCACGCAGATGTCGTCGATGCAGGAAGCCGTCTCGGGGAACAACTCGGATACTTCGATGCCGCTCTGTCCGTGAGGCTTGAAAGCGAATGGCGAAGGGAGCAGCTTCCCCTTGGCCTTGCGTTTGGTGGTGATGCCAATCGAATCCGGCACATCCTGTCCGGCGTACTGCTCCAAGCTCGGCTTGGGATCGAAGGTGTCGACGTGCGACGGCCCGCCGTTCATGAATAGGAAAATCATCCGTTTGGCGCGGGCCGAAAAATGAGGCGGCTTGGGCGCGAGCGGATTGCCGGAAGCCGCCGGCGCTTGCGCCGCCAAGAGTCCCGCGTCTGCCATGACCGAGGCCAGGGCCAGGCCGCCAAATCCGCCGCCGATGCGCGTAAGCACCTCGCGGCGAGACAGGCGAGGGCCGAAGGATGAATGATGGTTGAAGGCTAAGGCGGGCATGGTGGAAGGATGAAGGATGAAGGATGAAGGATGAAGGATGAAGGATGAAGCAAAAAGCGGGCGGTTTTGCGATGCGGGTCAATCTACAAACAGGAACTCGTTGCTGCTAAGAAGCGCTTGGGACAACTGCTCCCAGCGAGTCATTGTCTTATCGGGTTGGTTGTCTTCCGCGGCCGAACCGTTCTCCGCCGAAAGAAACGTCACGGCGCGCTCGACCTCGTGCTCCGCCGCCTCACGGCCGAACAGCAGCCGATACGCCTGCCTTACCCGGCCAATCTGATCGGCGTACGAAACCC
>JBGTDH010000971.1:0-9714 GCA_041748435.1 Pirellulales bacterium | reverse complement strand
TTGCTGCGCGCCTTGCAACCCGCCCCACGTCGCGGGCTGATCTGGCTCGCCTACTCGCTCACCGCCGCGCTCCTCGCCTACACGCACATCTACGGCCTGTTCACCATCGCCGCGCAACTTGCCTTCGCATTCGGCATGGCTTTCAGCTATCGGCTCTCAGCCATCGGCCAGAAGACTCTCCCCCAACCCGCTTTCCGCTTTCGGCTTTCCGCTTTGTCCTCGCCCCTTCTCTCCGCCTTGCTCATCCTCGCCCTCTACAGTCCCTGGCTCCCCGTCCTCCACTCCCAAGCCACCGAAGTCGCCGCCGGGTATTGGATTCCCCAGCCGACAATTGACTCGCTCCTGTCGAACCTGCAGGAATGGCTACTGGGGAGACCATCAACCGTGGGTCGAGCGGCGTTCCTTGGCCTAATCGCCATCCTGGGAGCGCTCGTGGCGCTCAACATCTCTCGCGTGCCGGCTATTGCCTTGTTCTTGCTTCTGGGCGTGCTGCCGTGGTGCTTCGCGATCGGGTTCGTCATCATGTGTAACCAAAACGTCCTTCAAATCAGATATTTGTGCTTCGCACAAACGGGCTTCCTGGCGGTGTGTGGGCTTCCACAGCGCTTCATGGCCTGGCCACTGTTGTTGGTCTACAGCGCCGTGATCGGTGCGCTGGGCCTGCTAACGGTTCGGGCTCCGTCTCTGAACCCGCTCCCGTTGGATCAAGTGGCTGGATACGTGGCCGAGCATCATCAGGCGGGAGACATCGTGTTCGTCAGCGATCTGCGCGAGCTGACTCGCACTCACTATTACCTGGCCCGCGCAGGTGTGCAGCCGTTGGTCATCCGCACTCACGCCAGGCTGAGCGAACATCGCGGGCATGTGCCGCATCTCGCATCGCTCACGGCTCGCGACTTGACGTTCCGTCCCGATCAGGCCGCGGATCCCAACCAGCGTCTCTGGCGGATTTCCACGAGCAGCACCGAACTGGGTTTGGCCGGCGGCTGGCGCCTCGTCAAGGTGCGCTTGTTCGATTCGGTTCGCGTCCAGATGTACGAAAGCGGCGCGAGCCCGCCTCCGCGCAGCGTGCCGGAACTCATCGACAAAAAAGTTGGAAAGTAGCTCCTTGACTTTGTTGGGACGAGGGGCGTATGCTATCGGCAGCGTGGCGGGTGGACTTCGTACCTTCTTCTTGGTCCTCGGCCCAATGGCGGTTCTTATGAACGCCAGCATCTCTCGTGTGACGCTGAAGTTCGAGCGATCAGCGCCTAGCGGTTCGCCCCCCCCCGGTTGATCGCGACGCTCGCCCTTTTTCTCTTCGTCCCATTCGGCGCCTCGTGCGTCCAAGTCAGCGTTCCTTCCTCTGCCGGGGCCGACGTGGTCTTGGAGCCGACGGACGCGAAGCTCGGTGAGATCGCCACGCCGGGAACGCGAACGACCGACATCGTGGCCCGAAACACCGGAGCGAGCGGAGTGGAAGTTCATTGGTCAACGAGTTGCGATTGCGTGACGGTGAAGCCCAATCCGACATTGTTGCCAGCTCGCGGGACGGAAACAATTAACGTCATCGCCGACTTTGCCGATTCGTATTCCGGAAACCTCGGCGTGACGCTCACCGGCTCCGGGGTGGATGGCCGGCAACTGGTTCAGTCAACGCTGTTTTTGCAAGCGACGGCTACCGCGCCGCGGTAACCCGTGTTGCCTCAGTCACTCAGGAAGGGAGGCGTATCATGTCACGGCTTCGAGCGATCGCACTGTCATCTCTGTTCGGCGTCGGTCTGGTCACTGCCATTCTCTTCGTGGCCAGCGGTGCGAGCGGCGTGACACCCGTCGGCCCCATCTCCGATGCGGACCTTTGGAGCATCACGGGGCGTGACTGTTATTGCAGGGAGGTTCCAGGTGACATGAGTTGTAAGGGCTCTGATACATGTAGGACCTGCTATCAGTCAAACGGTTTGGCCCTTCTAAACTGCCAATCACCAGGGTGGGAATACACCCAGAACGCCCGTTCGTCCTTCGACCTCTCCGGCGGCGACAATAAAGTCAGTGATTTCTCACTAGAAGTCCACTGCTGGGATTGGCATGAGTGTAATAACACTTTATTTGAAAACCGGCAATGCTCAATAGAGATGGATTGCTCGCAGATGGCGGCGGGATGGAACTGTCGAAGATGCACATTGGGTGAACCGATTTATCATGAGGGCGAGCTTCAGCATTTTGAGACGGATTGGCGCTGCGTTGCCTGTGGAACATGATTAGTACCGGGTCACCGCGCTCGCCCGTGCGAGATAGTGATCATCTGAAAAACCTGTCCGTTGCGTAAAGTGGTTTGTCACCCGATGTGAAAGCTTATTCCTCCAATGAAACACCTATCACGCACGCCCTCGCTCAGCCGTCGATTTACGATCATCCTGTTCGGCGCCCTAAGTTCGCTTCTGCCATCGTTTGTCCGCGCCGAGGTGAAGGGTGACGGGTCGCTCATGCAGACGGCGGCTATTGAGATCAAGGCCAACCTTGACCGCATCGAGACATGGCGAGGCGTCGCCAAGATGACGATCACGTTCGGCGAAACAGGCGAGATCGAAAAAATCACCGTGCCGTTCTTCTTGGACCGAGGCAACAAGTTCTTGCGCTGGACCTGGACTCCCGACAATGCCCTTGCTCCGGTTCCGCCCGGAACTATTCCCAAAGGTCGCTATCCGAGGATTGTGCATGGCCTCGTACGAGAGGGGCGCGCCTATCGACTTCAGGGCCATAGCTATATCGACAAAGACAAGGGAACATCACACGCTAGTCTCGTCACGCAACCTCTGAAAGATGTTGCTGGGCTTGAGTGGACCGGTTCTTATTTTGATCCCGTGTGGTACATGGAGCAGTCCTATGGCATAAAGATTCATGAGCAGCTCGCTTTCTTGTTCCGGGAGGCAGCTCACCCAAAAATTGAGTGTGTCGTGACCAGGACTGACAATGTTGTACGAGTACAAGGCAAGATCAATCGATTCGATGTGGACCTGGATTCAGGGAACAATCTCGTGTTCGTCGAGTTGGCGGAGCCCGGACGAGCCACAACTTACACGCTGACTTGGCAGAAGGTCAGCGGGATCTGGATCCCTCGCCGTTATCTCTCGTCTCGCCCGGCAGACTACAAGGGTCGCGTCGTCTACAACACCCGCCAAATCGATTGGCAAGAAAATGTTTTGAATGAGCCCATCGCAGCGGAAATCTTTTCCGTGGAGTCCCTCCCACTGGTTCCAGGCGACCGTGTCAGTGACGTGCAGACCGGCGTCTCCTACGAATTCGAGAAGATCGAGGTCAAAAAGCAAGGAGTCATGGGCAACGGCATGTCGTGGGTGCTGAGCGGGATTGGCACGCTGGTCGCCTTCGCTTGGCTCTCATGGCGACGTCTACGGCACAAGCACGTCGCGCACGGAACGTAGGACACACTTCGTGAGAACGCTCTATGTTCCGTAACATCGTGTTGGCCCGAGCGGTCTGCGTAGTCACGCTGTGCGCGCTGGCCACAGGAGCGGCAGCCTGGTGGACTTGGCGGGCGAGGCCAATCGCGAATCCCGCCACGCCGCTGTGCGCGCACTGGGCCGTGCTACGCATGTGCGAGTTGCACGGCGCGCCCATCGGCATGCCAGACATCCTGCGGATGATTCCTCCTTCGAATCGCGGGAACAGCTTCGGCGAGATGGCCGCTGCGTTTCGCGAAATGGGGCTGGAGGTCGATGCGCGCCGAGCGGATCCCGATGCACGTCAACTGAACGGCTTTCCCTGTATCGCACACTTGGATCGGCCGGGTCCTCATTTTGTCACCGTGGCGTCCGTAGACGAGACGGCGGTGCACGTATTCGACGGAGAGGGACGCCGCACATCATGGACGATTCGCGAGTTCGAGGAGAAGTGGACGGGCAACGTGATGTCTGTACGCAAGCCCGCCGCCGCGGCCGTGCTGCCGACGTGGCGCACCACCGACGGACCGCGCGCGCAGTTCGACGCCCTCTTCGTCGACCAGGGCAGCGTTCCGCATACCGGCAAAACGGTCGCGTTCGCGTATCGGTTGACGAACGTCGGCAACGCGACTCTGGAATTGCCGGCCATCCATCCCGACTGCAAGTGCCTCGACGCGCGGAGCTCCAGCAAATCGCTGGCGCCCGGCCAATCCGCGCGGATCGACGTCGACTACCATCTGACGTCGAAGCCGGGCCCGTTCTTTCATCGGGTCTTCGTCGAGACCAACGATCCGACAAACCGGGTGTTCAAACTCAAGGCGGCCGGATTCATCGATCGAGGCGTGGTCGTGTCGCCCACGTCGATTCTGATTGACAAGTCTTCACTCGGATCAACGGCCGAGGGCGTAATTGGCGTGCATTACTTGGGGGACGCACCGTCGTTTGCCGTCGTTGGCATCGAGTCCGACATTCCCGGTCTGACGTTGCGGGACGGGACAGACGACCGCACGGTTATCAAGCGGCAATGGCCGGGAATCTCCGGGGATGCTGCTCATCAAGCTTCGCTCAAATCGCGGTTGCTGACGTATCACTATCAGGACCCCAGCGGCTCGGGCCAGGTTGCCGGGGAGGTGCTCGTCCGCACCACCGCGCCGCGATTCAACGAGATTCGAGTTCCGTTCACGGTCAAGAGTCCACAGTAGCGGTCGCTCTGGCAACTCCCGACTCATGTTCCCGCGAAGTGCTACGTCATGACGATCCTGGTGGGGCAGATCATCCTGGTCGTCTCGACGTCTCAACTGGCCGAGATGCGGGAGGTGTTTCATCGGCCCGTCGAGCGAATCGCCTGGTTGGGAGCGGATTCCGCTCCGGTGGTGCGACTCGACTCGAAAGGCGCAGTTGTGCGACTGTCGCCCAAAGCCCGTAATCTGCCACAAGTGGGCGTGCATTCGCTGGAAAACATCGTGGGTGACTTTGCCCTCCAGGTTACGTGTGAGGTCCAACGGGCGCTGCCCGTGAGCAGAGGTTCGCAGGTTGGAGTGAGCCTGTTTCTCAGACAATCGACGGGCGAAACCGCCGCACTGGCGTGGGTCAAACGAAGTGCCAGCCAGGGAATGGGCGACTTTTACGTCTGCGAGCGAGGCACGACCGCCACAGACGGCGAACCAGGTTCTCGCGATGTGCCGTTCAAACCGGGGCCTGGCAAGCAGATCAAATTGCGGCTGGCGCGGAAGGGGGCGACCTTGACGTATTCCGTAGCCCAAGGGAATGCCAAGAAGTTTCGCGTGCTCCATAGTGAGGAGTTCGGAACGGCGGGAATCAGCTTCTGGCAGTTCTGTGCGGACCGTAAGAATGCCGAGGCGACCCTTGAGGTGCGGTTCTTGGAGTTATCTCTCCAGGCCGATGCCCTCAAGCCAGTCCGCAGCGTGCCACCGGATGATCGACGAGCTTGGCCGCCGCGCGTCCTCGGGGTCTGCATCCCGCTGGGTCTGCTCACGGCCGTGTGGGCTGCGCGCCAAAGGCTCCGCGAGTGGGTCCGACCACCCGGAATGTTGGCGTGACTTAACCCGGAGGATCGAGACATGACTCGCCTGCAGAAACGGGCTTTTACGCTGATCGAGGTGCTGGTCGTGATCTCCATCCTGGGGATCGTGGTCGCGTTGTTGTTGCCGGCGGTGCAGGATGCGCGGGAGTCTTCGCGTCGGACGCAGAACCATCTGCGGCAGATCGCGCTGAGTTGCCTGGCGCATGAGCAGGCCCATCGGCACTTTCCCACCGGCGGCTGGGGGTGGCGGTGGGCTGGCGATCCCGATCGTGGATACGGAAGCAAGCAGCCCGGCGGCTGGATCTTCAATGTACTGGCGTATCTGGAGCAAGGAGACTTGCGAGCCAAAGGCAAGGGCAAGTCGGCATCGGCCAAACGCGCGACAGGGCGGGAAGTGGTCGAGACGCCGCTGCCCGTGTTCAATTGCCCCGCGCGGCGCGCGGCCATCGCGTACCCGTTCGTGCATCCGGCCAACTTTTGCAACATCGACCGGCCTTCGTTCGCGGGACGCAGCGATTACGCGGCCAGCGTGGGCGATAAGTTGCCCATGCTGTATGGCCCGGGTCCGATGTCGTTGGCGGCTGGAGACGATCCCAAGTACGCCTGGACGCAGACCGATCGGACGGGGGTCGTTTATCGCCGCAGCATGATTGCGCTAGCCAGCGTGCGCGATGGGCTTTCCAGCACGTACCTGGTGGCGGAGAGCTACTTGAACCCGGACAATTATGAATCGGGCGCAGCCAGCAACAACGATCAAGGCATGTACGCCGGGTACGACCGCGACACGCTGCGTGTTTCCCACGTGATGCATCCGCCGCTGCGCGATCGGCCCGGCGTCACGGGCGATCACGTCTTCGGCAGCGCACATCAGGGAGGTTTTCAGGCGGCGCTGTGCGACGCATCGGTGCGGCTAATCAGCTATGGCGTCTCGCCGGAGCTGCATCGGAGGCTAGGCAACCGGGCCGACGGCCGACCTGTGGACACAACAGGGCTGTGAGGCGCACGGATCGAAGCTTGGTTCGATGCAATCAGGCCGCCGAAGAAAGACTACCCAAAGACGTATCAAAAACCACCTATTTGTGGGGAAGTCATATCATGAGCGGGGTAGGGGGAGCGAATGATATGACCTTCGCCTTCGAGGGTAGCTTATCTACCGCTGCCCACATCACTCCGTGATCGGCACTTTTTCCAACTGCACAAAGTGGGGCGTCTTCTGCGACGTGGAAAGTTCCGCGGCTTTCTGATCGGCCTGCTTACGCTCGGCGTATTCGAACAAGGCCACGCGCTTCATCGATTGATTGAACACGCCCCAGAACGCCTTGAGACGCACTTCCTTGGCCGTCTTCGAGCGGCTCTTGCGCTTGACCGGCACCTTGGCGCCGGTCGAGGCGGCCTTCTTTTTCTTGGGCGTGGATATTTCTTCGCCGTCTGCCTCCCGCTCCTCGGCGGCGTCGTTCTCGGCTCGCAATTCTTTGCGGTTCAGTACCTTACGTGCCATGCTGCGGTCTCGATGATAGCCGCTCCTGCGCGCCTGGGACGTTCGTCGCCGCAGGTACTTCGCAGGAGTGAGAGCAATCATAGCGGCTAAAGCCGCTTTTCGCTAGGTTGCCGCCCGTTGGAGTTTGATCGAATTAGCGCGGGGCGAAGCCAATCAACCCTGGGCTTCTTCGGCTTTGCGGCGGTATTCGTCCCGCTAGCGCCGCGTGGCCTCCAAGTCGAACAGCAGGTACTTCATGTCCAGCCGGAGTTGGCTCAGCGCGTCCTGCACCAGGCTCAGAATCTTGCGACGCCGGCGAGCGCACTCCATCACCTGGTTGAACAGCGGGTCAAGCGCCTGCCGATGCTCTGCCGGCAAGGTCTTCAGGGCGCGGGCCAACTCCACAATCTCCTGCGGTAGGTCGTCGACGCTCGGGCTGACGGGCTGGGTGGCGTTGCTCATAGGCTGCTTCTTCCTGGTGCTTTGTGTGATGACTTGATCAAAAGCACGCGGTATGCCGACCGCGCCTGCCTTGCCGCGCCATCGCACTAACCATCTGGTATAAACCGAGTTGAGCCGCCGCTCAAGAGGCGCACTTGAAGGGCAGGCGATGCCAAAACGCCACCAGGCTGCTCTGGCCGTGTTGCACAAAGGCTGCTAGAACCGACACTTACGTGCCCGTGGCTCCCTGCGTGCCAGCAATGCTGCTCTCGCCCAGTTCCGCTGCCCACACCGTTACGCGGTGTTCCGCGCTTGCGGTTTCGCGCCGCCTTATTCTCTCCGCGTGTCTGCTGCTTACAACGCTTGCGCCCACTGCGCGACCCCAAGGCCTGGTCCGCCTCGATATGGAAGGCCCCGAGACCACCTGGAAACCCGCCGGAGGGGATGCCCAGCACAACATCGTCCTGCATCAGCGCGTCGCCGGCGCCGCCCAGCAAGGCGAATGGTGCGAACACGTGCGGCTCACGGCGGGAAACGGCAGCTTTGTCTATCTGCGCCATGAGATCGGCGCTGCGGGCGTGATCGAAGAGCTGCGCCCTAGCGTGTGGATTAAAGCCAATCGCCCCGGCCTGCAACTCCTGGTGCGGGCCGTGCTGCCGCGCACCATCGATCCCGCCACGCAGCAGCCCGCCACCATTTATCTTCGCGGCGCGAGCTACACGCAAGCGGGCTCGTGGCAACAACTGCGCATTGAGGGCCTGCCCAAGCAGTTGGCCCGCGAGGAAGTCTGGATGCGCACGCGTCTGGGATCGACGGTCGATGCTCGCGAGGCTTACATCGACGCGGTGCTGATCAACATCTACGGCGGCCCCGGCGCCACGCAGTTATGGATCGACGATCTGGAGATCGCCGGGTTTGTGGGCCGCCAGCCCGCGCCGGGGGAGAATGTCGCACTGGCGCGCTGGACTTCGCCGGAGTCCGCTCCGGCTGCACCGCCGCGGCCAACCCAAGTGGAAATGAACGGCTCGCTGCTACTCGTCGAAGGCCGGCCGTTCTTCCCCCGAGCGATCGAGTATCAGGGCGAACCGCTGGCATTCCTGCGCTCGCTGGGATTCAATGCCTTGAAGCTAGCGCGCTTTCCCGCGCCGCCGCTGTTGGGGGAGGCCGAACAAACCGGCATGTGGCTGATTTGTCCACCTCCCGACTTGCCCGTGCCGGCATCCAGCGCCGACTTGCCCGGTTGGTCGCGCATTCTCGCCTGGGATTTGGGAGAGCAGCTCTCGGGTCATGAGCTGCCGGACATCAAGGCGCTGTCCGAGGAGCTCAAGGCAATCGATCCGCGCCTAGTGCGACCGCTCACCGCGGAAGCGGAGACGGATCTGCGTTCCTACAGCCGCGCCATCGACCTGCTGCGTGCCAGCCGCGCGCCTCTGGGAAGCAGCCTGGAGTTAGCAGATTACAACGTCTGGCTGCGCGAGCGGCCGCGCCAAGCGCGGCCCGGCACTCCGTTGTGGACTACGCTGCAGACTGAGCCGCTGTTGCCGATCGAGCAGCAAATCAGCCTGCTTCCCAACGCCATACGGCCGCAGCTCTCCAGCGAGCAACTTCGCCTGGCCGCGTATTGCGCAATCTCCACGGGCATTCGCGGATTGATCTTTGCCTCGCGCACGCGGCTCGATGCAGAAGATCCCGTCACGCGGCAGCGAGCGCTCACACTCGAACTGTTGAACCTGGAGTTGAACCTCGTCGAGCCGTTCTGTGCCGCGGGGTCCTTCGCCGGCATGGCCCAGGGGAGCGATCCCGAAGTGCGGGCCGCCGTATTGCAGGCAGATCGGGCCCGCTTGTTGCTGCCGCACTGGTCGGGCCGTTACGGCCAGTACGCTCCCGCGCAGGCTGCGACGAATGAGCTGACGTTCACGATTCCCGGCGTCCCCGAGTCGTGCGATGCCTACGAAGTCACCGCCGGCGGGCTGCGATCGCTGAAGAACAGCCGTAAGACGGGCGGGCTGCGCGTCACGCTGGACGAGTTCGGCCTCACCTCGGCCGTGCTGCTCACGTACGATCCGCTCTCTCTCAATGGCTTGAACAAGAAAGTGCTGCAATCGCAGAAGCGGGCGGCGGAGCTGCAGCGGCAACTCTCGGCTCTGCGCCTGGCCGATGTCGAGCGGATCGATCGTCAGTTGCCGCCGCTGACGATCACCGCAGACGCCTTGGCGTGGATCAAGACCGCCAGAACGCATCTGCAACAGGCCGACACGCACTTCGCTGCGGGATCCTATCACTACGCGGCAGCGTATCAACAGGCGGCCCGCGCG
>JBGTDH010000970.1:0-2291 GCA_041748435.1 Pirellulales bacterium | reverse complement strand
GGCCTGGGTCTCACCCCGCGCGGGTCGCAGGTCGATCGCAATGCCGGCGCGAACGACACGCAGCGCAATCTTCGCACCAGCCGCGGCGCACCGCCGCCGCCGGAATACGCGGAGCAGCTCAAGGCTTACAAGCAGCGCCTGGCCAAGGGCCAGCAGGAGAAGTGATTCACGCGAGTCGCTACTCAGTTTCGTCAGCGGGGCGAACGAACTCGGTTAGCAGCAGCACTTCCACGCGGCTGCTGGAGTCGGCCAACGCCGATTGATCAACCGGGGGCTCGTTGCCGCTGGCCAGGCTGATGCGAATGCGTTCCGCCGCGATGCAGTGCTCTTGCAGGAACGTCATCGTTGCCAGGCAACGGGCGTAGCAGATGTCCCACGGCGCACGGCCCCCTTCGGCTGCCCCCTGCCGCGAGTTGTGTCCGCGAATCTCGATGCGCTGCAGCTTGCCCGCGAGTTGAGGCGCCAGCCGCTCCAAGATCGCTTGGGCATTGGCATCCAGTTCGCTGGATCCTTCGGCGAACGGGACGACCGTGGAGACATCCTCGAACCGCCGCTTCTTGCCGCGGAGCGACTTGGAATCGCTCTCAGGGGGACGGTTGGCGGCGATGCTCTTGCGCTGCAGATCGTTCACCTTCAGCGGCGGGTGGTTGCCGCGAGACAGAGACCAGCCGAACGACGCCGAAGACTCGGAAGAGAAATGCTCGGCGATGGCCTCTTTGGCTGCCTTGCTCTGGGCTGTAATCCACATGACCATGAAAAAGGCCATCATCGCCGTAACGAAATCTGCGTAGGCCACTTTCCACGCACCGCCGCCTTTGCCTGCCATAATTAGGCTCCCGTTTGCTATGCCGCGGTATCCAGTGCCTTGAGCTTGGCTTCCAACTCGGCGGCCGTGGGGCGAACTTCGCTGGCCAGGCCGCGGCGGGCGAGCTCGATGGCTACCTTGGGCGGCAGGCCGTTGGCAAACTCCTCGAGCGCCTTGCCGATGGCGCGGAAGTACTGCATCTCGGCGATGCCCAGGAATTCCATCTTCACGCACAGCGGGGCCACGAAGCCGTAGGAGAGCAAAATGCCGAGGAATGTTCCGACCAGCGCGGCGCCTACCTTGTGGCCGATCTCCTCGACCGGGCCGTTGATGGCCGCCATCGTGATCACGATGCCCAGCACAGCCGCCACGATGCCAAAGCCCGGCAAGCCATCGGCCGTCTTGCTGAGCACGCTCAGCGGGGCATGATGCTCTTCTTCCATCGACTTGAACTCCGCCTCCAGCAGCGCCGGCAACTGCGCCGGACGCACGGAGCCGTCGATCACCGGCAGCAGCGTGCCGCAAATCAGATCGAGCGCGTGATGGTTATTGTGCAGCGAGGGATACTTCGAAAAAATCGGACTCTTGTGCGGATCGTTAAGATGGCTCTCCAGCACCAGCAGCCCATCCCGCTTGGCCAGGCGAAACAGCTCGTACAGCCCCGAGAACAACTCATCGTAAGCCTTCTTATTGAAGGGGCAGCCTTTGAAACAGTGCAGAATGCCTTTGACGAGGTCTTTGAGCACCTTGCCAGGGGACATAATGATGAGCGCCCCCAACGCCGCCCCGCCAATGGTGAGCATCTCCGAGGGGTGAATCAGGGCGTGGATGTGCCCCCCGGCGATGGTGAAGCCCCCCAAGACGGAGGCAATCACCACAATGCATCCCACAATCACGATCATGGCGAATCCGTCAAGCCCGGGGCACAAACCGGCCGCTCACCAAGAGCGGCATCAGTTAGACCCTAGGTCACAAACGGAGTCACCTGTTGCGAAAGAGCTACGCGTCCCCTCTCAGGCAACGACGAAACGCGGATTACGCGGATTGCAGCGGATGTCGCGGATACTCCTGCATCCTGGATCCCCGCACACCGGGCCTTACGCCGCCCGGCTCGCCTGCATCCCGCATCCGCGTCTACGCCTTCACCGGGATCCGCATCGCATAGAACGAGCGCCATACGAAGATCAGTCCAATCAACAAGAAGACGACACCCACGATGGCGGTGTAATCTCGTCCGTGGCCCACCGAGGCGGCTTGCCGCATGCTCACGGCAATCTCCACGGCCAATAGCCCGAACAGCGTGGAGAACTTAATGATCGGGTTCAAGGCCACCGAGGAGGTGTCTTTGAACGGGTCGCCCACCGTATCGCCGATGACCGTGGCGGCGTGCAGCGGTGTGCCTTTCTCGCGCAGATCGACCTCGACCAGCTTCTTGGCGTTATCCCAGGCGCCGCCGGCGTTGGCCATGTAAATGGCCTGGAACAAG
>JBGTDH010000969.1:0-8717 GCA_041748435.1 Pirellulales bacterium | reverse complement strand
TCGGTCCGGCCTATCAGCCCTTCCGGCCCGATATCTCCCAGCTTTTTGAGCGGCCCCTGGAAGAGGGCATGAAGCGGGAGCTGGCTGCCCACGGCGGCAATCATGCCACCCGGCTTACGCTGTTGGAAGAGCTCACCACCGTTCGGCTGCGCGACCGCACCTCACTGCTCACCGGCCTGGACCGGCTGCGGCGAGAAGCAGACGCCACCGGCATGATGGACGCCATGGACTCCTTCACGCAGCAAGCGGTGGGCATCCTCACCTCCGGCCGCTTTGCCGCCGCGATGGACCTCGCTCAGGAAGATCCGCGCGTCCTGGCACGCTATTCGATCGCCGATCCGGATCTGGCAGAGGCGGTGGGCACGAGCGAAGGCGCCCCGGCGATCAAGAAGTTCTTGCTGGCTCGCCGTCTGGTGGAGGCCGGCGTGCGATGCGTCAGTATCTCGCTCTCGGATTTCGATACGCACAGTCAGAATTTCCCGCGGCTGCGGCGGTTGCTGCCGGTCTTCGATCATGGTTTGGCCACGCTAATGGCCGATCTCTCGGAACGCGGAATGGCGGACGATGTCAGCATCGTCTGCTGGGGAGAGTTCGGCCGTACGCCCACGGTGGATGGCAAGAACGGCGGCCGCCATCATTGGCCGAACGTGGGCATGTGCATGCTGGCCGGAGGCGGGATGCGGGCTGGGCAAGTGATCGGCGAGACGGACCGCCTCGGCGGCAGCGCTCTCTCGCGAGCCGTCCACTACAAGGACGTCTTCGCCACGCTGTATCACAACCTGGGCATCAACGCCCGCCAAGTCACACTGGCCGATCCCAGCGGCCGCCCGCAGTATCTAATGGACGACGGGGAGCCGCTGCGGGAGGTTGTCTAAGCAACGCTAAGCCGCCAGCGGAGGGAGGGCGCATGGATCAACGACAGTCGTTCCTCACGGGTGCCGGCATCATGGTGGGCGTCCTGCTGACGTTCCTGGTCCCCTACATCGCCGGCTACTTTCTGTTGGGCAGCGTGGGCACGGGCGGGATGACGCGATTTCGGGTCTACAAGTATGAGTGGCAGGAGATTATCTATCGCCCCGCCACCGCCGCCGAGTCGCTATTTACCGGCCGCGCCGTGATGGCCGCCCATCGCCCACCGGAATGAGTGCATCCAGCCGGCGCATAGCAGGCAGCATAGTGTGACGTCGCGGCCGCTCGACTCCCCTTGTCCGTTGGGGCGCAACCATTTAAGATTCACGGCCGTTCCACGGGCGGTGTTGCAGGTCGGGCCCTGAGGCTGCCGTGGCTGCCCAGTCTGCCAATGCAGCCTGCCGGCTGTAGCCCCAAAAAGCGGCTGGTGCGCGCGGATTGCAATGTTCAGTTCCTTGTCAGCCTCGATCGCCGATCTGCCTTGCCTTCTGGCTCAGGAGGGTGGCAGTCCTTGGGGTATGGCGCCGGCATTTGTGGTCATTGGGGTGCTGTTTTACCTGATGCTCATTCGCCCACAACGGCGCGAGCAACAGCAGCGGCAAGCAATGATCGAGGCACTCAAGAAAAACGACCGCGTGGTCACCGTGGGGGGTCTCTACGGCGTGGTGGCCAATGTTCGCAAAGAGCTGGATCAGGTGGCTCTGACGGTGGATGAGAAAAACGGCACGGTGGTGCGCGTGACGATGAGCTCCATTGCCCGCGTGCTGCGCGACGAACCGGCGGCGGAAAAGGCCGACTAACTCCTAATAAGTTTGCAGGTACGATCATGGCAAGCCTCTTCACCTTGCTGGCCCAAGCGGCCACTAACACTCTCAATCAATCGACCGGTCTGAGCATCAAGTTGCTGATCGTGGTCGGCCTGATTGTGGCTTCCTTCGCCGCGGGAACATTCCTCAGCAAGACCCTGCGAATGGCCGATTACGGCTGGCGCATTGGACTGGTGCTGTTCGCTCTCCTCGTGGGTCTGGCGATCTGTGTGATGGGCTGGCCGCCCAAGTTGGGAATCGATCTCAAAGGCGGCGTGAATCTGGTCTACGAAGTCGATCAGTCCAAGAAGCAAGCGGGGCAAGAAGTGCCCATGGACGAGATGGTGGCGGCCATCTCCAAACGTATTAATCCCGGCGGCACCAAGGAAATCACCATCCGCCCCTATGGCCAGGAGCAGGTGGAGATCGTCATTCCCGAGGTTAACGACGACGAAGTCCGCCGGATCGAAAAGGTCATCACCAATATCGGGTCGCTGGAGTTTCGCATCGTGGCGAACCGCCGCGATCATGGCCTGGATATGGATCGCGGAATGGCGCTGCCCATCTCCGCCAAAGAGCTGAAATCTTCCGATGGCAAAGTGCAGTATCGCTGGGTTGAATTGGAGCATAAACAGAAAACCATCGACGACTTCACCCGGAACGCCGAGTTCGCGACCCGCCAAAATGCCAAGGGCAACTGGGAGGTGCTGGTCAAGTTAGACCCGTTTGATGTTACGGGCGGCTATCTGACAATTGCCATGCCCAGCGAACGCGACGGCCGGCCCAGCGTCGATTTTGGTTTCGATGCCAAAGGCGCTTCGCTGTTCGGTGCTTTGACGGGAGACAACTTGCCCGTTCCCGGCGGCCACCATCGGGCCCTGGGCATCATCCTGGACGATTTCCTGATCTCCGCTCCGCAAATCAACGGACTGATTACCGATCGCGGCGAGATCACCGGCAACTTCAGCAAGGAGGAAGTGCGGGATCTGGTGGGCGTGCTGCGAGCCGGCAAGCTGCCCGCGGCATTGCAAAAGACGCCCAGCACAAAACTGTACATCGGCCCCAGCCTGGGTGAGGACACGATCAAGCAGGCCAAGATCGCCACGGCCGCGGCCATGGCCGTTGTGATCGCCTTCATGGTCACCTACTATCGCTTCGCGGGCGTCGTGGCCTCGTTCGCGTTGATCATCAACCTGCTGCTTACCGTGGCGGCGATGATGCTCATCAAAGCGCCCTTCACGCTTACCGGTGTTGCCGGCCTGGCGCTGACGTTGGGCATGGCGGTCGATGCCAACGTGCTGATCTATGAGCGCCTGCGCGAGGAACTGGAACGCGGGGCAACGTTGCGCATGGCCATTCGTAACGGTTTCTCGCGGGCCATGACCGCCATTATCGACTCCAACCTCACCACGCTGATTACCGCCGTGGTGCTCTATATCGTCGGCACCGATCAGATCAAGGGATTCGCCGTGACGCTCACGATCGGCCTCCTGGTGAGCTTGTTCACCTCCATCTTCTGCTCCCGCGTCGTGCTCGATGTGGTCGAGCGTCAACGCTGGATCACGACGCTGCGGATGATGAAGTTTGTGGGCATCACCAATATCGACTTCCTCGGCAAGTGGAGAATTTTCGCGACGGCCTCCGTGGCGCTGATCCTGATTGGCGTCGCGGCCATGGCGGCACGCGGCAGGAACATGCTGGATATCGACTTCCTCGGCGGCACCAGCGTGCAACTTCTCTTCCAGCAGCCGCAAGAGATTGCCCAGGTGCGCGTCACGCTGGCCAATGTGCCCCCCGAGATCAAGCAACAGGCGCGCGAAGAATTAAGCCGCACGCTCCGAGAGGAACTGCTAGTCGACGCCAGATCGGAGTTGGGCGCCGACGCGACCCAGGCAGAGATCGATCAGTACGTGTCCCAGCAATTGGACGGGCTGTCCGATCTGCGCGACGTGGCGGTGAGCGGCGTCAATCTTCCGAATGAAGCCGCTGGTTTGCGGTTCCAGTTCAACACGTCCAACCGCAAGATTGCGGCGGTCGAAACGCTGCTGCGTGACATTTTTGCCGGCAAGTTGGCTCGTAACAGCGTCAGGTTCTCGGCGGTCGCCATGGCGACGGGCGGTTTGACGACGCAGCCCCAATCCGGCCTCCAAGCACTTCCGCCCATCACGCCTCCCACGCAGCCGAAGGAGAATCAGGGCTCCGCCTTCCGGCGCGGCGATGAGAACTTGCTGGCGCTGGCCGATGTTCCTTCCGACGCCTTGGCCCTGGCCCAGAATCAGGAGCCGGCCAAGGAGGAGACCAAGCCGGCCGAACCTGCGACCACTCCAGCCGCAGAGACCAAACCAGCCGAAACGAAGCCCGCGGAAGCGGAGAGGACCCCGGCCTCGACGGGCGACAGCGTGGCTACTACCACGCTCGAATTCAAGGAAAAAATTAACCACGAAGCTCTCAGTGCGTTGATCGAGGACGCACTGGCTCAAGCGGAGGTCGAAGCCGAGTTCGAGTTGCTCAACTCCGATTACACGGCCGGCAGCAGTGTCCCGTTCGATCGTTGGGATGTGCGGATGACGACAGACTCGCAGGGGGCGGAGGCGGTCTTCAAGTCGCTCCAGGCGAGTTTGGAGTCCAGGCCCGTCTTCCCCGCCTCCAGCAACATCGGCGGCAAAGTCGCCAGCAGCACGCGCAACCAGGCCGTGGCAGCGTTCGTGGCCAGCCTCGTGCTCATCGTGGCCTACATCTGGCTCCGTTTCGAGCAGGTCGTCTTCGGCCTGGCCGCCGTTGTGGCCTTGGTTCACGATGTGTGCATCACCTTGGGCGCTTTGGCAGTAAGCTACTACATCGCAGAGTGGACGGGACCCTTCGCCGCCGCCTTGATGATCGATCCTTTCAAGATCGACTTGACGATCGTCGCCGCCATTCTGACCATCATCGGCTACTCGCTCAACGACACCATCGTGGTCTTCGACCGCATTCGCGAAGTCCGCGGCAAGAGCAAGATCATCACGCGGGACATGCTCAACCTCAGCATTAATCAGACCCTCAGCCGCACCATCCTCACCGGTCTGACCACGATGTTCGTGCTGATCATCCTCTACTTCTGGGGAGGTTCCGGCATCCACGGCTTCGCCTATTGCTTATTCGTAGGCATGATCGTCGGCACGTTCAGTTCGATCTACGTCGCCGCGCCGATCTTGCTGTGGCTGATGAACCCCGAGCGGCAAGCCCGGCTGAAGAGCAACGAGCCGAACTTTGCCAAGAGCAACCAGGCGGGCGGACGCCAACGCGTCTAGCCGCCGCAGGCGTTATGACACGCGAAGCAATCCTGGCCGCCATTCCGCACCGCGACCCGTTCCTGCTGCTGGACGAAATCGTCCAGCAGACCGAGTCCCGCATCGTGTGCCGCAAACTCTTCACGGGCCAAGAGTATTTCTTCGCCGGCCACTACCCGCACTTTCCGTTGGTGCCCGGCGTCATCTTATGCGAAGCGGGCATGCAGGCCGGCGCCGTGCTATTGTCCCGCTTTGTCGATCCTCAGGGGCGCGGCGTGCCCGTGGCTACGCGCTTGAATGACGTGCGCTTCAAGCAGATGGTGCGTCCCGGCGACACGATCGAGCTCGACGTGACGCTTACCGAGCGCGTCTCCAACGCCTTCTTCCTGGCCGCCAAAGTCACGGTCGGCGGTAAAGTAGCCGTGCGATTCCAATTCGCTTGCACGCTGGCCGCCGTAGAATAATCGCGGGGATTGAGCGCTTGATGGATTTCCTGCAACTCACTGGCAAGGCCGTCGTCGTTTTCGGAGTGGCCAATCGCAAGAGCGTGGCCTGGCATGTAGGGCGCGTGTTGGAAGAGGCCGGGGCTAAGGTCGTGTATGTCGTGCGATCCGAGGAGCGACGGCAATCGGTCGCGAAGCTGCTGCAGAATCGCGAAGTGCATGTTTGCGATGTCGAGTTCCCTGAGCAGATCGAGGAACTACGGGTGGCGCTTTCGGCCCGCGGCGAGAAACTGCACGGCATCGTCCACTCCATCGCCTTTGCCGATTACGGCGACGCGGTGAAACCGTTTCACGAAACGCCCAAGGCGGCGTTCTTGCGGGCAATCGATATCTCCTGCTTCTCCTTGCTGTCGGTGTGCAATGCGCTCAAAGGCCTGCTCGATGCCGATGCCTCGGTGGTCACGATCTCCATCTCCACCACGCGGATGGCCAGCGAGAGCTACGGCTTCATGGCGCCAGTTAAAGCGGCCCTCGATTCGTCGATTGCCTTCCTGGCCAAGTCGTTCAGCCGCTTCTCGCGGGTGCGGTTCAACGCCGTTTGCCCCGGGCTGCTCAAGACCTCCGCCTCCGCCGGCATTCCCGGTTATGTGGATGCCTACCTGTACGCAGAGCAAGCTACGCTGCGGAGAGAGGCGCTGAAGACCGAAGAAGTGGCGCACGCCGCGGCGTTTCTCTTAAGCCCGCGTTCCAGCGGCATCAATGCCCAGCAGCTCATCCTGGACGCCGGCATGAGCGTCAACTATTTTGACCGCGAGCTGATTGCGCGTGCCCTGCACCCAGGAGACGGCTGAGAGAACCCGGAGTTAGAGCCCCGCGTTGAGGCCTTGCAGATCGGCGGGCAGAAAACGCCCGTCCTTGCGCAGCAGCTCGCCGTCGAAATGGATCTCGCCGCCGCCGTATTCGGGTGTTTGGATCAGCACCAGATCCCAATGCACGCGGCTACGGTTGCCGTTATCGCATTCTTTGTAGGCGTTGCCCGGCGTGAGATGGAACGAGCCGCCGATCTTCTCGTCGAACAGCGTGTCCAGCATCGGCCGCCGAATGCGGTTGTTGCAGGCCAGGGACCATTCTCCGATGTAGCGGGCGCCCTCGTCGCTGTCCAGAATGCGGTTCAGCTTGTCGGGCTCGTTGCGGCACGTGGCCCGCACAATCTTTCCGGAGCGAAACTCAAACTCAATGCCTTCGAACACGGTGCCCTGATAGAGCGAGGGCGTGTTGTAACGGATCACGCCGTTCATGCTGTCCCGAAGGGGCGCGGTAAAGCACTCTCCGTCGGGAATGTTGCGTTGCCCATGACAGGCCCGCACGGGAATATCGCGAATCGAGAACTCCAGCTCCGTTCCGGGGGCGGTAATCGTCACCCGGTCGGCGGCCAGCATCCTTTGCACCAGCGGCTCTTGGTCCCGCGCCATCTGGCGGTAATCGACGGTGCAGACTTCGAAGTAGAAATCCTCGAAGGCCGACGTGCTCATGTTCGCGGCCTGTGCCATGGCCGGAGTGGGGTAGCGCAGCACCACCCAGCGCGTCTGCGACACGCGGATCTCGCTGTGAACGGGCTGCCACCACACTTTCTGATAGAGATCCATCTGCTCGAGGGGCACATCGGCAAACTGGCTGGAGTTGGCCGCCCCGCGAATGCCGATATAAGCCTGCACGCGATGCATCAAGTCGGCTTCCCATTGGCCGGCCATTCCCAAGTTGGCTTCCGTTCCGTGGAGATACAGGGACCGCAGAATCTCATTGCTCTTGCAGATCACCAAAGGATGAGCGCCCCGCCGCGAAGCCAACTCCACGAGTTGACACACCAGCGCGGGCTCCGGCAGATCGTACGCTTCGATCAGCACGTACTCGCCGCGCTGAAGCTGGCAACTATGGTCGATGAGCGTCTCGGCCAGACGCGTGATGCGGGGGTCGTTCATGTCGAATAGAGAGGGCTGCTGGTCGCCCTGATGTGTTTCGATGCAAGCGTCGCGTGCTATCCTACCGCGTTTCCACGGTTGCGGCCATGACGATGGGGGCGGAAGCGTCGTCGCCTTTCACGAATTCGACCTCGCGGATGATGTCGGTGCGCCGGGGTTCCACGGCCAGGTAACGCAACTGCTGGCCGCGAAGCGTGAAGGCGAATTCGGACTTGGGCACGTCCACGCGGCGGATGTAATCGGCGAAGTGCTCCCCGTTTAGAAGCGGATGGTCTTCGGTCGCTCCGTCGGCGTAATGCAGGCGCACGATCATGCTCACGCTTCCCGCGCGGCTGGCCGGATAGCCCCAGCCGCTGATGCCGCTTAAGAGATGGATCGCCTTGGCTGGCGTGTTGCACGGCACCCGCACGGTGCGCGGCATCTGCGGTGGGAACTTGCCATTGGGTCCGTAGAGCATGATGCAATTGGCAATGCGTTCGCCCTGCGGATCGATCAACTGAAACGGCACCCCGGCAAACGCCTTGGGAGACCAATCGGCGAAGATCAAACGTTCGGCCGCAGTTTGCCCGTAGAACATGCTGCGCGTGCTCACGATGGTCGCTGCCTTCGCCAACGGCAGCGGCAGATACTTGCCACGCGTCGTGAGAAACTCCAGCAGGTTGGCGATGTCCGGCGGTTGCACTTGCTTCTCAAAACCCTCGGGCATCAGCGATTTGTTGCTGGCCGCCAACTCCTCGATGTCTTCCCGCAGCAAAGCATGCTTCTTGCCTTCCGCATCGAACAGCTCGATCGAGGTGCGGCTCTCGGAAGCCAGCAGGCCGTTCATCACGCGGCCATCGACGAGCACCACGGAATAGACGCGATAGTTCCCTTCCACGCTGCGGCTGGGGTCGATCAAGTGCGTGAGCAGTTCCTTCTTGGGATGCACGGCCATGCCGGTCAGATCGGGGCCGATCTTGGTTCCCTCGCCGCTGTGCGTGTGACACTTGGCGCACTGCTTCTTGAAGACCTCTTTGCCGGCCGCGGCATCGGCCCTTTGCTCGGTGAGCGGCATCAGCTCTTCTAAAACTTTCTGGCGGTCTGCGTTAGGCAACCCGCCCCCTTGCTCCAGTAACTTTCGCGCACGATTGGCGGTTTTCCGATTGGGATGCGACGCCAGCGCTTGCTTCTGCTCGAGCGACAACTCCGCCAGCCCCACGCGGCCGTCGCGCAGTTCATCGAGTAGCCGCTCTGTCCATTCGGCGCGGCTTACAAGAACGCGCACGGCCGCGGCGCGGCCCGAAGGGGCCAACGAAGGGAACCGCTGCAAAA
>JBGTDH010000968.1:0-6038 GCA_041748435.1 Pirellulales bacterium | reverse complement strand
AGACGCGGCGCACCAGGGGGCTTACGCCCCCCGCTCGCCAGGCGACGCTTAGCAGTTGCCGCCGCCGTCCTGCTGTGCTGCCTGCTGGGCGGTCTCTCGCTGACCGAGGCCACCGGCGTCACGCAGCTTGCATCAACGGTGATCCGCATCCTGACACCCAGCGGCACGTTGGCGGTGGAAGTGAACGATCCCGCGGTGAAGGTGACGATCGAAGGCGACGGCGGACTCGTCATCACGGGCGCCGGAGCGCAAGAGGTGCGCCTCAAGCCCGGAAGTTACCGGGTCGAGGCGACCAAGGACGGTAAGCCGGTCAAACGCGAAGTGGTCACGATCACCCGCGGCGGCAAACAGGTGGTGAACGTGAGCGTGGAGAACCAGTCCCAACCTACAGCGTCCCTGCCCTCCGGTGAGATCCGGCGCTTCGAGGGACACACGAAGGGCGTGCAGAGCGTGGAGATTTCCGTTGATGGCCGCCGCATCGTCTCCGGCGGTGATGACCAAACCGTGCGGCTCTGGGATTGGAGCACGGGGAAAGAATTGCGGCGCTTCGAGGGACACGCTGCCAGTGTTTATAGCGTGGCCTTTTCGCCCGACGGCCGCCGCGTTCTATCGGGCAGCATCGACAGGACGGTGCGGCTGTGGGACGTGGAAACGGGCAACGAACTGCGCAAATTGAGCGGACACACGGATGCTGTGGCCTGCGTGGCCTGGTTGCCCGATGGCCGCCGTGCCCTCTCAGGCGGCAATGACAAGCTCTTGCGGCTCTGGGATGTGGAGAACGGCACGGAGCTGCGGCGCTTCGGGGGCCACACGCTGCCGATCTATAGCGTGGCCATTTCTTCTGACGGCCGCCGCGCTCTGTCGGGCGGCTGGGATAAGACCATGCGGCTGTGGGATATCGAGAGCGGCCAGGAGCTGCGGCGCTTTGAGGGGCATGAGGATGTCGTCAAAAGCGTGGCCTTCTCCCCGAATGGCCGCCGCGCGCTGTCGGCGGGCGGCACGGATAAGACGCTCCGCTTATGGGATCTCGAAACGGGAGAAGAGCTGCGGCGCTTCGAGGGACACCGAGGCTGGGCCCACAGCGTGGCCTTCTCGCCCGATGGACTCCATGCAGTCTCGGGTGGAACTCTAATCGTGTATTTATGGGATGTCGAGAGCGGCCGACTCTTACAATCCTTCCCAGGACACACCGGCGAGATCGCGGATGTGGCGTATGCTCCCGATGGTCGCCACTTCCTGTCCGCCGGCTGGGACGGCGACAACACCCTCCGCCTTTGGAAGTTGCCGGATGCCAGTTCGGGACAAGCATCGCAACCCGAGCGCGGCGCTTTCGTCGTCCTGGCTGTGGGCAGTGAGCGCAAGTTCGGCACGCTGGCCGAAGCGGTGCAGGACGCCAGTGACGGCGACACCATCGAAATCCGCGGCAACGGCCCGTTTGTTACGAAGCCAATCGCAATTGACGGCACGTCGCTCACAATTCGTGCAGGGGAGGGCTTTTGCCCCGTCATTAAGGCGGATCCGGAAGAGCAAGGGACGATTTTGATTCATTGTCAAAACGCTCGATTGGTCCTGGCGGGATTGGATCTCCACTGGGTTGACGCAATAGCCGGACCTGCCAGCGGTCTGCGTCTCGTTGTTTCCAGCGGTCCCACGGCGGCGCTGCACGCCGTCAACTGCCGGTTTTTAATGAATCGCCGGGCGGGGGCGCACAATATGAGCTGTGTTTCAGTCTGGGATACGGCATCGTGTCAACTCCGCAACTGCCAGCTACTGGTCGCGGGACACGGCCAGGCATACGGCTACTTCGATGGCAGGGTAACTCCGGGCAGTGCGATGACGATTGAAAACTGTCTGCTTAGTGAATGGATGCTTCTCTACCTGACTGATTCAGAAGCGAGGAAGGTGACGCTGAACCGCAACACGTTCCTTGGTAAGCAAACCGTGACGATCTGGATGAACCAGGGGATCGTGCCTCCCGCTGGGCAACAGGATTCGCGGCCATTTGAAATCGTGACTTCCGCGAATATTCTAAGCGGCCTAATGAACGCCGTTTCCCTCAGCAAGGAAAGGGAACTCAGCGCTCAGGAAATCGAACAGGACTTGAAACGGCTAGTCAGGTGGCAAGATCAAGGGAGTCTCTACTCTTCGCCAGAGGGGACGGAGTTTCTCAGACTGTGGCTGAAGACGGAAGGTCACGATCCAACAATGCTGCAACCGACGCCAGGGATCAGGACCTTAGCGGACTGGAACAATTTTTGGGGCATTCAGGCGCATGCGTCTCAGCGCGGGCAGGTCAGGTACCAAGGTGGGGACCTGCGCGCCAAAGCTTCGACAACGCCCGAACTGCTTCTCCCCGAAGACTTCCGCCTCCGCCCCGACAGCGCCGGCTACCGCGCCGGTCCGGACGGCAAGGACTTAGGCGCCGATGTGGACCTGGTCGGCCCCGGCCCTGCCTACGAGCGCTGGAAGAAGACGCCCGAGTATCAAGAGTGGTTGCAGGAGACAGCACAAGTCAAGAAAGCGGAGCTACCCAAGGGAGAACCAAAGGCATTCGTGCTTCAGGGCGGCAAAGGCGTCGCCGAGTCTAAGTTCGACTCTCTGGCCGAGGCGGTGCAGAGCGCCAGCGACGGCGACACCATCGAGGTTCGCGGCAACGGACCGTATCTCAGCGAGCCGATCAACATTCAACGAGCCGCTCTTACGATCCGGGCCGGCGCGGGCTTCCGGCCGGTGATCAAACTTGCTCCGGAAGCACTCGCGCAGAAAGTTCCCTTGCTGAAGGCGAATAAGGCGCTCGTGCTGGAAGGCCTGGAGCTCCATCGTGCGCAATCGAATGTCAACAGGCTCGCCGTGCAGATCGTGGAAGCGCCTCTGCGCGCGGCCAACTGCCGCTTTCGCGCTACCGTTTGGTCGGGAGAATCGCGGGTGCACGTGTTCCGGAATTGTGAGTTTCTCGCCGTCCATCCGCTGGAAAATTGGCGGTTTAATTCACATGACACCACGCGAGTTAGCTTCGAAAACTGCGTGTCTTGCACCAAATGGGGCACGATCAATTCCTATGTTCATGAGGCCGTACCCCGCGATGTCTCGATTCAAGTCAAACGCTGCACGTTCGTAGCCGGCGCTCAGTCCTTCACGTTCGCGCTCGCCAACCCTTCCCTGGCTGTCGATGCAGCAGCGCCGATTCGCGTGGAGGCGTTGGAGAGCATCTTCGAGGTCCCCAGCGTCGTGGGCTTCGAGCAGACTCAGGCGTTTCTCGACCAGGCGGCGTTGCTTGAGCCGGCTGCAGCCGAGGCGACGTTGTTGCGCCTGATCCAGTGGCAGGGCGAGCGTAATTTGTTCGCCCCTGGCGGCGCCTCCATCCACTGGATTGCCGCCGAGAAGCTAGAACCGCCGCACGGTCCAAAAGCCGTCGACCAGTGGAAGCGGTTCTGGGGAGCCGCAGAAGTCGGCTCCCTTGAGGGGCATGTGCGCTTTCAGGGAGGCGGCCTCCTGGAACGGACTGACCTCGACCAACTAACGCCCGAGGACTTCCGTCTCCGCCCCGACAGCACCGGCTACCGCGCTGGCCCGGACGGCAAGGACCTGGGCGCCGACGTGGACCTGGTTGGCCCCGGCCCGGGCTATGAGCGCTGGAAGAAGACGCCGGAGTATCAAGAGTGGCTCAACGAAACAGGACAGTTGAAATGAAGTTGTCAATTGTCCGCCGCAAACCAGTTTTTCGCACTTTTCGTGAGACAGGCGGCAGGCCAAAGGCGCGTATCTGTTTAGAGGACCTGTTGCAGGGGATCGCATCATGACTGACTATTGACGCCACTGACGATTAACGAAAAGCGGCCGGTGAGGCCCTTACCGCCAAGCAAGCTCCTCACCGGCCCGGCACCGCTTTCGGCGCTCGATCTGCGCGCTGGAAACGATGTCTCTCCATTCGAACGCAGACCAATAGGAGAGATAAACATGTCGATCCAGACCTTTTTCAAATCACTGGCTTCAAACTCAACCCGTCGCCGCCCGATCAATGTAGGCCGGTCTCTCCGAGACCGGCAACGGGTTTCGGAGAAACCCGCCTACACTTCGCGACCGGCCCGCCGGCGTCAGCAAGCTTCGCGGCTGCGCATCGAACCTCTGGAAGACCGCCGCCTGCTTAGCTTCAGCCCCGCCGTCGGCTACCCCACCGGCGCCAGCCCTCTGGCCGTGGTGACGGCCGACTTCAACGGTGACGGCCGACGGGATCTTGCGGTATCCAACTACACCAACGGCGACACCTCCAGCAACGTGAGCGTCCTGCTGGGCAACGCCGACGGCACGTTCCAGCCCGCCCTGAATTCCGCTACGGACGCCGGCCCCTGGTCGCTCGCGGACGGCGATTTCAACGCCGATGGCAAGCTGGATGTGGTGACCGTGAACCACATCGGCAGCACCGTCAGCGTGCTTGTCGGCAACGGCAACGGTACGTTTCAGGCCCCGACTGGCATCAACCTCGGCTCGGATCCGGTGTCCGTCGCGGTGGGCGACTTCAACGCCGATGGCAAGCTCGACCTGGCCGTGGCTTCCAACGTCAGTACCTCCGGGTACTGGAGCGGATACTACTACTATCCCGGCTTCCACGAAGGCCAGGTGAATGTGCTGCTGGGCACCGGCACTGGCTCGTTCGGCGCGCCGACCGTGACCGACCTCGGGCGCGGATACCTGACGTCCGCCGTCGTGGGGGACTTCAACAACGACGGTAAACCGGACGTCGCCACGGCGAGCGCCGATGATGGCACCGTCAGCGTGCTGCTGGGCAACGGCACCGGTGCCCTTTGGGCTCCGATCCGTTCCAGCGGGCCGCTTTCCCCGTCAATGGCCGCCGGCGACGTCAACGGCGACGGCAAGCTCGACCTGCTCCTGGCCAACACTGTCGGCAACGGCGTCAGTGTGCTCGTCGGCAACGGCAACGGCACCTTCGCTTACACATCCGCCCATATCTACGCCCTCGGCGCACAGGCGAGTGCCGTGGCGCTGGCCGACTGCAACGGCGATGGCCGACTCGACCTCGTAGCGCCGGACTACGCCAATTCCGTCAACGTGCTGCTGAACAACGGCGCGGGCTCCTTCCGACCGCCGGTGAACGTCACCACCGGGGTGGGCACGAGCGCCCCCGTCGGTGTCGCGGTCGGCGATTTCAACGGCGACGGCCGTGCGGACGCGGCGACGGCAAACATGGGCTCCGGCAACGTCTCGGTGCTGCTCAACGACGGGAACTGGCCACCGCTGGGCGCCCCTTCGATCAGCATCAATGACGTGACCGTCACCGAAGGTAATACGGGAACAACAGCCGCCACTTTCACCGTGCGCCTTTCCGCTGTCTACGGGCAAGCGGTGAGCGTTCGTTACGCAACGACCGACGGCAGCGCCACGCTGGCTGGCGGCGACTACCAGGCCGCGTCGGGAGATCTGAACTTCGCGCCCGGAGTGACGAGTCGAACCGTCACGGTGCTGGTCAATGGCGACCGGCTGGCCGAATCGAGCGAGTCCTTCTACGTCCGACTGAGCGACCCAATCAACGCCATCGTCACCGACGCCTCGGGCACGGGCACCATCCTGGACGACGAGCCTTTCATTAACATCGGTTACAACGTTCAGGTCAACGAGGGGAACACGGGCACGACCAGCGCCGTCTACACCGTCAGCCTGTCGCAGGCCTACGACACGCCGGTGAGCGTCAATTTCTCCACCGCCGAAGGTGATACGCACTTCGAGGGCGGAGCCTCCTCTTATGGCTATTACTATTACGCGCATACGCCGGCCGCCACCTCCGGCAGCGACTTCCAATCGCAGATGGGCACATTGACCTTCGCTCCGGGCCAGACGAGCAAGACCATCACCGTGGCCGTCAACGGCGACCGTCATGCCGAGAGATGGGAATACTTCTCGGTCAATCTTACGAACCCCTCGGCCAACGCGTCGCTGGGCGATGATCACGCGCTGGGCACCATCGCGGACGACGAGCCCGCGATCACGGTCAACAGCCCGCAGATCGTCGAAGGGAACAGCGG
>JBGTDH010000967.1:0-1938 GCA_041748435.1 Pirellulales bacterium | reverse complement strand
GAACACCATGCCCACCAGGCGGCGGACCTCGCGGGTGGCCTGACCATTGCCGCCGGTGCGGCGCGGCGCCAGCCGATGCGGGCCGACGTGTACTTCTCCGTCGTCGAAATCGTTCAAGCCGTTGATGCACCGCAGCAACGTCGATTTGCCGCCGCCGCTGGGTCCCAGCAGCGCCACCGTCTGTCCGGCGCGGATCTCCAGCGTGATCTGATTGAGAATCAACCGCTCGCCGAACCGCTTGGTTAGGTTAAGCACCCTCACCAGCGGCGGTTCCGGGGGGACCAGTTCGGCGGCGTCCGTCATCATGTGATCCGCGTTTTGGCCCTGGCGAGGAAAGCTCAACCCTTCGTTGCGAACTCCTCGGCGATGAACTTCGCGGTGGCGTCCCATTTCTCTACCGCCGCATCGAAGTCTACCACCATCGCCTTCACGGTGCGAGGCGTCTCGACCCGCGGTTTCGCCGGCGTCTCCGGATGCAGCGGAATCTGGGCACTGGCCGAGGCCGATAGTTGGGCCTCCACCTTGGGAGCGAGCAGATAGTCGATCAGCTTGCGGGCTTGCTCCGGGTGCGGGCAGCCTTTGATGATCGACAGTGTGTTGGGAATGAACAGCGTGCCCAACTGATCTGCCTCGCGATCCGGATAGACAATCGCCACCGGTTCCCCCTTCTCCTGCTCGATGATCGCATCGTCGGTGTCGGTCAGCCCGAAGGCCAACTGCCCGGTGGCCACGGCCAAGGCCACTTGCTTGTTGCCCGCCATGATCTGGACGTCGTTGTCCTTCAAGGTGAGGAAGAATTCCTTGGCCTTATCGTCGCCCCAGGCGGCAAACAGGCAAGCGGCGTGCGTGGCGGTCGTCCCGAACAGCGGCTTGCCGATGCCGATCTTTCCTTTCCACTTGGGCTCGGCCAGATCGAGGATCGACGTGGGCCGCTCTTCCTCGGGCACGAGGCGCGTATTCACGATCAAGACTCTGGCCCGCGCGGCAAAGCCATGCCAGTGGCCATCCGCACTGCGAAAAGCCTCGGGATACTGTGCGCCGATCGGGGAGCGATACACCTCCAGCACGCCCGCATTGCGCAGCCGCAGCGTGTTCACAATCTCGTTATTCCAAAACACATCGGCCCGCGAACGCTGCCGTTCTGCCAACAGGGCATTCGCCAAGCCTACGGTTTTGGTCGATTCCACATCGAACTTGGGAAGCACTTGAATTCCAGTTTCCGCGGCAAACTCCTGGAGAATCGGCTCGGAAAACTCCGCGTCCAGCGCCGTATAAACCACCACCGAGTTCTCTTTCGCCGACCAGCACCCGCTAAACACGGCCAGCCCAAGCGGAACCCAAAGAATAGCGATGCACTTACTGTGGATCATGGCAAGACATGAGTGCGCGGCACGCCCACTCCGGTTCATTTGTCGCCGGCGGAAATCGGCAGATCGGCGAAGACGATCTCGTTGCCGGTGTCGGCGATCGCGCGGGAGAGCACGTGGCCGTCGTGCCGAATCACCAGGCTCTGGCCATAGCCGTGCCAGCCGGCACGCGTGTGCATGACAATGGCGAGGTCGACCGGCTGGCCGGCGACGGCGCGCGTCTCGGCGACCAGCGCGGGCTGGATCGCGTTAGTGCGCGGCGCGGGGAGCTGAGCGAGCGCCGGTGACGCGAAGAGCAGTGCGATCAGGAGGAGGAAGCGGCGCATGACCGAGCGCTACAGTCTCGCCAGCTGCTAGTCGAGGTTCGGGCGCAGCCAGCGCGTCGCCGTCTCGAGGTCCACCGCGCGCCGCGTGGCATAATCGGCAAGCTGATCGGGGCCGATGCGCGCCACGCCGAAGTAGGCACTGTCCGGATGCGCGAAGTAGAAGCCCGAGACCGCCGAGGTCGGGAGCATGGCGAAATTTTCGGTCAGCTCGATGCCCGACGCGCCCTCCCCCAGCAGGTCGAACA
>JBGTDH010000966.1:0-8789 GCA_041748435.1 Pirellulales bacterium | reverse complement strand
CTGCTGCGGCTGCTAGGCGCCACGCCCACAATCGGACAAACGCTGCGCGCCTATTACATCGGACATCTGGGAAAGTATGTTCCGGGTAAGGCGATGGTAATCGTGTTGCGGGCCGGATTGCTGCGCGGCCAAGGGGTCGATCCCGTTCTGGCATCGGCCACCGTGTTTATGGAAACGCTTACGGCCATGGCAGTGGGCGGCTTGCTGGCCGCGGGCATCATTGCTTCGTGGTTTCGCGGCAACTGGTGGCTAGTGTTGGCCGCTTTGGGCATGGCTGCCGTGACGGGGCTGCCCGTGCTGCCGCCCGTCTTTCGCCGCGTGGCCAGACTCTTGCGATTAGGCAAAGCCAACCCGGCCATAATCCAGCGCCTGGCAGACATCGACTACCGCACGCTGGCCGCCGGATGGCTGGCAATTGCCGCCGGATGGCTGCTGATCGGGCTGAGTCTGTGGGCGGCTCGGCAAGCCATCGGCCTGGAAAGCGTCGACCTCGTGACCGATAGTCTTCGCTTCACGGCGGCCGTCGCGCTGGCCACGGTGGCCGGGTTCCTCTCCTTCATTCCCGGCGGATTTGGCGTGCGGGACGCCGTACTGATGGAGGTCCTGGCCCTGGGCTTCGCCCAGGACGCCGCCGCCACAGCCCTCGTCTCCGCCCTACTCTTGAGGCTAGTATGGCTGGTAGCCGAACTCGCAATTTCCGCTATCCTGTACGCGACAAAGAAAAGGATGAAGGCGGAAGGATGAAGGATGAACAAGAAGCATGTTCATCCTTCCCACTTCTGCTTCATCCTTCATCCTTCATCCTTCATCCTTCATCCTTCATCCTTTTCATGCTTTCCACCGTCATCCCTGTCTACAACGAAGCGGAGAGCCTGGTGGCCTTACACCGGGAGTTGGACGACGTGGCGCGCGAGCATGGCTATGTGCTGGATATCTTGTTCGTGGATGACGGCTCCCGTGACGGATCGTGGAGCATCATTCAACAGTTGGCGGCCGAAGATCCGCGCGTGCGGGGCATTCGCTTCCGCCGCAACTTCGGTAAGGCGGCCGCGCTTAGCGCTGGGTTTCGCGCGGCCCGCGGCGAGTTAGTCATGACGTTGGACGCCGACTTGCAGGACGATCCCAAGGAGATCCCGCGGTTTCTGGCCACGATGGGTCAGGAGCTGGACGTTGTCAGCGGATGGAAGCAGAAGCGTTACGATCCCTGGCACAAGGTGTTCCCTTCCCGCATCTTCAACGGCATGGTCAGCGCGATAACGGGCGTGAAGCTGCACGATCACAACTGCGGCATGAAGTGCTATCGCCGCGAGATCTTTAACGAAGTGCGGCTGTATGGGGAGCTGCATCGCTTTGTGCCGGTGTTGGCGCATGCCCGCGGCTTTCGCGTGGGGGAGTTGGTCATCAACCATCGCTCTCGAAAGTTCGGCTATTCGAAATACGGCATGCGGCGGTTCACCCGCGGCTTCCTCGATCTGCTGACCGTGAAGTTTCTGACGGGCTTCGGTCAACGGCCGCAGCATTTGCTGGGGACGCTGGGACTGTTTTTGTTCCTGATCGGCGGGCTGGGGCTGGCTGGGTTAAGCGCCTGGTGGGTCGTGTCGCGCGTGATCGAGGGTCTCGTGCCGGTGCATCTGCACACCCGCGCCGTGTTCTTCTATTGCCTGGGGGGCATTTTGCTGGGCGCCCAACTGATGTCAATTGGCTTTCTCGCGGAACTGATCACCGCGTACCATGGGCGAGACGCGGATACGTATTCGATCGCGGAGACGACGGGAGCAGCAGAGAGTGCTGAGTACTAAGTACTGACTATGCGGCCTCCGTGGCCGATCAATCACGAGCAACCGAACAAGGCATGGAAAACCCGAACAGCCAACTCCGCTGGGGCGTCTATGGGCTGCTAATCGCGCTAGCGGTGGGTAACATGGCGGGGCGCATTCTGGCCGTGAACTCGGTCGATTACAGCCGCCTGGAGGGTTTTCTCAAGGGGCAAGGCCGAGCCGATTGGCAGAAGCAGCGGCCGTTTCTGAGCGCCAACGATCGCAGCCGTTGGGCCACGGTGCGGGCCTTGGTCGAGCACGGCACCTATGCCATCGACGAGATTGTGTCGCAGCCCAATTGGGACACAATCGATATGGTCAAGCATCGGGACCGCGCGGGAGAGCCGCATCTCTACTCCAGCAAGCCGGCGCTACTGCCCACGCTGATGGCGGGCGAGTACTGGGTCATTCACAAACTCACGGGCTGGACGCTGGGGACGCATCCTTATGAGATCGGCCGCTTCATGCTGCTGACGATCAACGTCCTTCCCCTGGCAATCGCCTTGATCTTCTTGGCGAAGCTGGTGGAGCGTCTGGGCGATTCCGATTGGGGCCGGATCTTTGTGATGGCGGCCGCAGCCTTCGGCACGTTCCTCACCACGTTTGCGGTCGTGATCAACAATCATGTCGTGGCGGCGGCGTGTGTCACGCTGTCTCTCTATTTCACCGTGCGCATCTGGTACGACGGCGAGCGGCGAGCGCGCTACTTTGCCCTGGCCGGGCTGTTCGCCGCGCTTACCTTCTCCAATGAGCTGCCCGCACTGGCCTGGTTTGGGTTGAACGGCGCAGCGCTTTTGTGGAAAGCGCCGCTGCGCACGCTGATGGCGTATGCACCCGCCGCGCTGCTGGTGGTGGCCGCGCACTTGGGTGCGGATTACGCGGCCCACGGCACCATCAAACCGGCCTACGCCCATCGGGTCGAGGGCAAAGATTGGGAGACGGGCAACTGGTACAACTACACCTATCTGCGTGGCAAGCGGGAGATCACCAGCTACTGGGCCACGCGGCAGGGTAAGTCCAAGGTCGATCAAGGCGAAGACTCGCCCGTGACGTACGCGTTGCATGTGTTGATCGGCCACCACGGTGTCTTCTCGCTCACGCCGATGTGGTTGTTAAGCCTGATCGGCGCCCCACTTTGGTTGCGGCGCGACGGCGGACGATGGCGGGCGTTAATCTTCTGGATCGGCCTGGTGACATTGGTCTGCATGGCGTTTTATCTCTCGCGGCCGCTGGTGGATCGCAACTATGGCGGAACGGCCAGCGCCTTCCGCTGGGTCTTCTGGATGGCGCCGCTGTGGCTGGTGGCCATGCTGCCCACGCTCGATGCCGTGCACCGTCGCTGGCAGCGTGCGGCGTGCGTGGTGCTGTTGGCGCTGTCCGCCATGTCGGCCGCCTATCCCACTTGGAATCCCTGGATCCATCCCTGGCCAGTGCAGTGGATGAATCACCTGCAATGGCTCCAGTGGTGAGGGAGCTGAACCTATTCATCCGGGGCGGGTGTCGCATAGAATGCCCCCTTCCCGTGGCGATCCGATAACCAGCAAGGACCTCCGACGTGCTTCGCACCCATACCTGCGGCGAGTTGCGGAAATCCCACATCGGGCAGGAGGTTACGCTCTGCGGTTGGGTCGATAGCTATCGCGATCACGGCGGCGGCATGTTTTTGGACCTGCGGGACCGCTACGGCAAAACGCAGATTGTGGTTACGCCCGAAAGCGGTGAAGAGGCTCTTAATCTGGCTCGCGGCGCTCGCGCGGAGTTTGTGATGCTGGTGGAGGGCGCCATCGCCGCCCGGCCAGAAGGCGCGACCAACCCCAAGCTGGCCACCGGCGAGATCGAAGTACGGGCCAAGCGGCTGGAGGTCCTCAATCGCAGCGTCACGCCGCCGTTTCAGCCCGGAGCGGTCGAATTGCCGGGCGAAGATCTGCGGCTTAAGTATCGCTACTTGGACCTGCGGCGTCTGGAGATGCAACGCACGCTGCTGCTGCGCAACCGGATCATCAAGGGCATGCGGGACTATTTCGATGAGCACGCTTTCATCGATGTCGAGACCCCCATGCTGGGACGCAGCACGCCCGAGGGCGCGCGGGATTACCTCGTCCCCAGCCGCATTCACAAGGGGCAGTTCTACGCCCTGCCGCAATCGCCGCAGCTTTACAAGCAGATCCTGATGGTGGCCGGCTACGATCGCTACGTGCAGGTGGCCCGTTGCTTCCGTGATGAAGACCTGCGGGCCGATCGGCAGCCGGAGTTCACGCAGTTGGATATGGAGATGTCGTTCGTCAACGCAGAGGACATCATCGGCATGATCGACGGCCTGACGGCGCGCTTGGCTAAAGAGATTCTGGGCCTGGAGGTCAAGTTGCCGCTGCCGAGGATGACCTACGACGAGGCCATGGTGCGCTTCGGCCACGACGCGCCCGACTTGCGCTTTGGGCTGGAGCTGATCGACATTACCGATCTGGCCAAGCAGAGCGAATTCCGCGTGGTGCGATCCGTGGCAGATTCCGGCGGCCGTGTGCGCGGCATCAATGCCAAGGGCGCCGCGGAGAAATACTCGCGCAAGAACATCGACGAGCTAACCGATTTTATCAAGCAAGACTTCGGGGCCGGCGGCCTGTTGTGGTTCAAGGTGGAAGCAGGGGGCACGCTGGCCTCGCCCACGGCGAAGCAGTTCACGCCGGAGCTGCTGGCTCAGATCGGCCAGAAGCTGGATGCCCAGCCGGGCGATTTTCTGTTGATCGTGGCCGACAAGTTCGAGACTACTTGCAAGGCCCTGTATGGCCTGCGTAAACGGCTGGCGGCCGAGCTGAAGCTGTACGATCCGAAGTCGATGCATTTCTCGTGGATCGTGGAGTTCCCGATGTTCGCCCGCGACGAGGAGGAGAAGTGCTGGGCCGCCATGCATCATCCTTTTACCGCCCCGCGATTGCAGGATTTCGAACTCTTGAAGACCGATCCCGGCAAGTGCCGCGCGCAAGCCTACGACCTGGTGATCAACGGCTCCGAAGCCGGCGGCGGCACGATCAGGATTCACGATCAGGAAGTGCAATCCCAGGTGTTCGACCTGTTGGGCATTGACCGCGAGCATGCCAAAGAGCGATTCGGGTTCCTCTTGGATGCCCTGCAATTCGGCGCTCCGCCCCACGGCGGCATTGCCTTGGGCATCGACCGCTGGGTGATGCTCTTCGGCGGCCTGGATAACATCCGCGATTGCATCGCCTTTCCCAAGACTCAAAAAGCCGCCGATCTGATGACCGGCGCCCCCGGCGCCGTCGAAGCCAAGCAAATGCGCGAACTCTCGATCAAGATCGACCGCTAGCCACCGTTCGGCAGGTCATCCTTGCATCGTTGCACACACACCACTTTGCAGAAATGATGAACTCTGTTTGCAGCGTATCTCGTTGATGCGTAGATGTTTGCGATGATCCGCCAAGTGACGGGCTACGGCCCGATTCCCGATGGCGTGACTTTTTGCGTTGGTCGTTCAGCGACCGTCCCTCCGCCTGATCCGTGATCGGCCCCGGACCCCGCCGAGCTGCCAGACGAACGAATTGGCAAAAACATTGATGGCAAAAAGTGCTGGAAGGAATACGCGACCGGGCCAGACCTTGGAACAGGCATGCGAGTTCAAATAGACTCTGCGCTACAGCATTTTTCTGCCCCCGATTTTTTTGCCAAGCTTCTTCGTTTCCAGGTAATAATTCCGAAACGATCCAAACCGACACATTCTGTCCTCTGGCAACCAGCGGATAGTGACTGCGTCCCTCAACCGCGCCGATCGACGATGCGAACTACTCGAACGGGTTTTGCTGGCTTGATGGTGTGCCTGAGCGCGGTGGTTTGTGCCGCTCAGGACTCGGTACTCAGTACTCGGTACTCAGAGCCCGTGCAGTTCAATCGGGATGTGCGGCCGATTCTGTCGGATAAGTGCTTTCATTGCCACGGGCCGGATGCCAATAAACGCCAGGCGGACCTGCGGCTGGATGTGCGGGATGCGGCCATCGAGGCGGGCGCTCTAACGCCGGGCAAGCCCGAGGACAGCGAGCTGTTGCGCCGCGTGCTCAGCAACGATCCGGAGGAGCGCATGCCGCCGGCGAGCGCCAAGCTCGGCACACTCTCGCAGCGCGAACAGCAAACGCTGCGGCGCTGGATCGAACAGGGGGCGCCCTACGAACGCCACTGGGCTTTTCTGTCACTTGAGCCAACTGCAAAAGCGAAAATCGATGCGGTCGTCGAAGCGGGCCTCGCGCGGCGCGGTCTGGCACTGCAACGGGAGGCCGATCGGACCACGCTGATTCGCCGCTTGAGCTTCGATCTCACCGGCCTGCCGCCGACGCCCGCGGAGATTGAAGCATTCATTAACGACGCCGCGCCCGATGCCTACGAGCGGCTCGTCGATCGTTTGCTGGCCAGCGAACATTACGGCGAACGGATGGCCGTCGATTGGCTGGACGTGGCCCGCTATGCAGACAGCTTTGGATTTCAGGTCGATCGCGAGCGCGAAATGTGGCCCTGGCGGGATTGGGTGGTGCGGGCCTTCAACGCCAATTTGCCGTTCGATCAGTTCATCACCTGGCAGATTGCCGGCGATTTGCTGCCCGGGGCGACGGACGATCAGATTCTGGCCACGGCCTTCAACCGTCTGCATCAGCAGGAGTCGGAAGGGGGCAGCGTGGAGGAAGAGTATCGCGTGGAATACGTCTGCGATCGCGTGCAGACCTTCGCCACGGCGTTTCTGGGCCTGACGTTCGAGTGTGCCCGTTGTCACGATCACAAATACGATCCGATCTCGCAGCGCGAGTACTACCAGCTCTTCGCGATGTTCCAGAACATCGACGAGGCGGGTTTGTACTCGTATTTCACACAGTCCCCGCCGACGCCGACGCTGCTGTTGGCCGATGCTCCGGCCAAACAACGGTTGGCCGCGCTGGAGTCGAAGGTACACGAGCTGGAACAGCAAGCGCAGAAGCTGCGCTCGTCACGCCGCGAGGCGTTTGAGCTCTGGCTCGCCGAACGTATCAAATCACCCGAGGCCCCGCTCGAGCTACCAGGCGAAGCGGCCCGCTTTTCCTTCGATACCGCGGAGAAAGGCAAGCTGGCCAATGCCCTCGACGCAGAGAAGCCGGCCACGCTGCGAGGCGACAATCGCCTGGTTGCGGGGCGCGAGGGGCAGGCCGTCGAGTTCAACGGCGACGATCCCGTCGATCTGCCGCTGGGCAACTTCGCCCGGCACGAACCGTTCAGCATTTCGCTGTGGTTGAAGACGCCCGATGCCAAGGAGCGGGCCGTGGTGCTGCACCGCTCGCGCGCCTGGACCGATGCGGCCAGCCGCGGGTACGAGCTGCTGATCGAAGAGGGGCGGCTCAAATGGTCGCTGATTCATTTCTGGCCCGGCAACGCCGCCTCGATCATCGCGCGCGACAAGCTGCCGCTGGACGCGTGGTTTCACGTGACGATTGCCTCCGACGGCAGCAGCCGCGCCGCGGGCTTGCACATCTTCGTCAACGGGCAGCCAGCCGCCACGCACGTTGTCAAAGATGCGCTCACCAAGGAGATCACCGGCGGAGGAGGCGATAACATTGCCCTGGGCGAGCGCTTCCGCGACCGTGGGTTCACGCGCGGCCAGATCGATGATCTGCGCGTCTTTGGACGCGAGCTGACCGCGCTGGAGGCCCTGGCCGTGTTCGACGCCAGCGCCGCCGTGCCAAAAGGCGAGGCCCAGCGTGAGCTGCTGTTCGATTATTATCTTGCCACGGTCGACGAAGCCTGGCAGCAACATCTGAGCTCGCTGCACACCGCGCGAGCCGAGTGGACGAAGTTCGGCGACGGGATCAAAGAGATCATGGTGATGCGGGAGCTTCCCGCGCCCAAGCCGGCGTACACTCTGTTTCGCGGCGAATACAACCAGCGGCGCGAGGCCGTGCTGGCCGGCACGCCTGCGGCATTGTCGCCCTTTCCGGAGAACGCTCCCAGGAATCGGCTTGGTCTAGCGCAGTGGCTTACCGATCCCCAGCATCCGCTGACGGCCCGCGTGACCGTGAATCGCGTCTGGCAGAGTCTGTTCGGCCGCGGGCTGGTGAAGACGTCCGAAGACTTTGGCAGCCAAGGGGCGAAGCCGCTCTATCCCGAGGTGCTGGATGGCCTGGCGGCGGAGTTCATCGCCACCGGCTGGGACGTGAAGCGGCTGGTGAAGACCATCGTGCTGAGTCGCACGTATCGACAGCACAGCATGGCAGATGCCAAGACAATGGCCGACGATCCGGACAACGAATTGCTGGCCCGCGGGGCGCGGTTCCGGCTTCCGGCGGAGATGATTCGCGATAACGCGCTGGCTGCGGCCGGCTTGCTGAAGCGGCAATCAGGCGGACCGCCGGTGAACCCCTACGAGTTGAGCGAGGCCTTCAAGCCCGCCGCGCCCACGGCGGGGGACGGCGTGTATCGACGCAGCTTGTACACCCACTGGCGTCGCACGGGCCCTCCGCCGGCGATGGTGGCGTTCGATGCCCCGCGGCGGGCCGTGTGCATCGCCAAGCGGGAACGCACCGATTCGCCGCTGCAGGCCCTGATTCTGCTCAACGGCGTGCAGTATGTAGAAGCGGCACGCCTGCTCGGCGAAACGCTGCATCGCGAAACGCAAGGCAATCTGTCCGCCATGATCGAGCAAGGCTTCCTGCGCTGCTTGAGCCGCCGGCCGGACGCGCGTGAAGTCGAGATTCTCCTGCAGCTCTATCGCGAGCAGCTCAGCCATTTCGGCCAGCACGAAGAGGATGCTTCCGCGCTGCTGAAGATCGGCCATGCGCCGCGCGATGCGTCGATCTCTCTGTCAGCCGCCGCGGCCGCCACAATCCTGGGGCAGGCCCTGCTCAACCACGACGCTTGCGTAGTGAAGCGTTAGCCCAGTGCGACCGGACGGAGATAATGTAGGGTGTGGTCGAGTCTTCGAGACCCACCAAATACGTATTGTGGCGC
>JBGTDH010000965.1:0-1904 GCA_041748435.1 Pirellulales bacterium | reverse complement strand
CCGCGAAGGCCACCACCAGTGTTCCGCTGGCCGATCGCATCCCCGCCATCTACGCCGACCCGCAGAATTCTCCACTGCGAGCCAAGGTAGACGCGATTGATGTCAACAAACTTGACTTTGATCTCACGTCGGCCGGAACTTAGAACCTTGGGACATCCACCGTGGCCAACGGGAGGGTTGCGGCGCGGCGGCCCATCAACCCCGAATCAGTCCGAGGCCCGCAGTCCAGCCACGGCTGACAACTGGCTGGTCGGTCCCTGGTTCGATTCCCTGCTGATTGCCAACGTGGCGTGGCCGCTGCTGGTGCTGGTCCAATGGGACGCGTTTTTCGACAGCTCGGCGGGCTTGCAGTTCTGGCAACTCTATTACATCACCACGCCCCACCGCTGGATCACGCTGGGGCTGGTGTTTCTGGATCGCGAGCGGTTCCGGCATCGTGCAGTGCTGTTTTTGGGAATTGCCGCGATCGTCGTCCTCGTCTGCTTGGGCGTGAGGTTCTCCACGGGCACGCTCACCTGTCTTCTGGCGATTGACTATGTGTGGAACGCGTGGCACTTTGCCGCCCAGCATCACGGCATTCACCGCATTTATGAGCGACGTAGCGGTGTGCAGGAATCTTTCCCCTCGCTGCAGAAGTGGACCCTGCGAGGTGTGTTGCTGTACGTGATCCTGCGCGTGGCCAGCGCGACGTGGGCCGATGCGTCGTTCGACCCCTGGCTGCGCACGGCAGATTGGCTCGTTCCGCTGGTGTTCGCCGCGTTATTGATCGCGCACTTCAGACCGGCACGCGACGAGATGCGAGGCGGGACTACGTACTTGCTGAGCGTAACGGCCTTGTATCTGGCATTGGTGGCTGCCGTGCACACTCGCAACCTTCCACTCGTCCTGGCGCTGGCGACCGCTTCGGCCCTGTTCCATGCGATCGAGTATCTCGCTCTCGTCACGTGGTCGGTCGGGCAACGTCACGCGGGCCTCGGCAATCGCATGGGACTGATGTCCCACCTGGCGGCACGATGGGGTCTGGCGCTGGGGACCTTCGTCGTGATCCTGGGCGCGGGAGGCTGGCTGCTCGATCAACGCTACGTGGAAGCCTGGCTCACGATCAATGTGATCGTGGCCTTTCTGCATTACGCCTACGACGGACTCATTTGGCGTCGCCGGGCGGTGTAACCGCCGCTGGCTCGGCCGTCGCGGGCGTCACGATCTCGCCCACCAGCGGCTTGCGCGGAAGCTTCTCGTCCCGCATCGCCGCGTGATAGACGAAGGAAGCCATGATGATGGAGGCCTGCTTCATGTCTTCTTCCTGCACGCGATCGTACACATCCATGCTGGAATGATGCGTGCGCGTGTTGTACTCCAAGGGATCCTGAATGAACTGGAAGCCGGGCAGGCCGATGCCGTCGAACGAGAGATGATCCGTGCCGCTGGTGTTCACCAGGGTAAGCGTCGAAGCGCCCATGTCGGCGAACGGCGCCAGCCAGGCGCGGAAGATCGGCTGCACCGATTCGTTGTTTTGCAGGTAGACGCCGCGGATCTTGCCGGTGCCGTTGTCCAGATTGAAATATGCCGCGAACTTTTCGTGCTTGGGCTTGAGTTCATACTTCGTCGGCAGCGGCGGCGGGGTGGGCGCGGTCTGAGGCTTCTTGGCTTCGGCCTCTTTCGTGGGATCGGCAGGGTCTTTGACAGCGGTGGCCTCGGCTGCCGCGGGCACAGGTGCGGTTGGGCGCGTCGGGTAGATCGCCTTGCCGAAATGCTCGGCCACATAGGCTTTCGAGCCGAGCAGGCCTTGCTCCTCGCCCGTCCACAGCGCAATGCGGATGGTGCGGCGGGGCTTCACTTCCAGCGCTTGCAGAATCCGCACGGCCTCCAGGCAGACGCCGCAGCCCACGGCGTTGTCGGTAGCG
>JBGTDH010000964.1:0-3937 GCA_041748435.1 Pirellulales bacterium | reverse complement strand
TTGTGCATCGGGACATCAAGCCTGCCAACATCCTGCTCACGCGCGACAACCGCGTGAAGCTGGCCGATCTCGGGCTAGCCCGCTTTTTTGGCCGGGCGGGAGATGCACAATCGCTGGCTACACAGACGGGCATGCTGATGGGCACGCTGGATTATCTGGCGCCGGAGCAGGCGGAGGACGCCAAGCGGGCCGATATCCGCAGCGACATTTATTCCTTGGGCTGCACGCTGTACCACTGCCTGGTCGGCGAGCCTCCGTTCGCGTCCGGGACGGAAGTGCAGAAGATTGTGGCCCATCGGGATCGGACGCCGATGCCCATCACGGAGCGCAATCGAGCGGTGGACGACCAGTTCGCCAACATTATCGAAAAACACATGCTGGCCAAGCAGCCGGAGGGGCGTTACCAAACCCCGGCCGAAGCGGCCGCGGCGCTGGAGCCTTGGCTGGGCAAGAAGAGCCAAGCCTTCAACGTCTTGGACTTGCTGGAAGAAGTTGTTCAACAGGACGCAGCCTCTAGTCGCCCCTTGGCTATCGCCGGCGAAACGCAGCATGGTTGGGACACGCACCGCGAGTATTCCCGGCAAGGCCACCAAGCCGGCCTCGTGGCTCGCCCGGTGACTCTGCTGACGCGTGTCGAGCGGATGGGAAAACGCGTAGGGTTGAAGAGCCTTCGTGATACGACCCTGGCCGCTTCGGCAGTCGTGCTCGTCGCGTTCGCTCTGCTAGGCCTATGGAGTTGGCAACAACGCCCACAGAAACTGCAAGCCAAAGCGCCGGATCTTCAACAGGAGCTCCCCACGGCGACAGCTCCGGCCGCGGCCGCCGAGCCGGTCCCGCCGGCATCGAACTCCGGCGCCAACGTCCCGGATGCGAACTTCGTCGCCGGGTCTTCCTCCGCGACGGCGCCGCCAGCGCCCTCGACGATCCCGGCGAACGAATCGCCGCCGGCCGATTCCACGCCGATCGTCCGGACGGTCGGGAGTAAGTTCTTCTGGCCTGCCGAGCGGGAGTGGCAAGTGTTTCGAACCAGCGGCACGGAGGGCGACCAGCAAGCGCCTTCTTCCGGCGGATGGACGCTGGATGTCGACGACGTCCTGCACTGTGCGGCATCCAATACCGGCTGGCTGAAATCGACGAAGCAGTTCGGAGATTTTGAGTTGGACCTGGAGTTCAATCTGCCGCCCCGCGCCAGTTGCGGAATTCTTGTTCGATCGTTCGGCCAGGGACGCCTGTCCAACACGGGCATTGTAGTGCAGTTGGCGGATGATACGCTCGCAACGCCGGACACCAAGCCCTCTTCGCGCAGCGGCGGCATCTATGGCATCGCTGGTCCCTCCAATTCCGACGCCTCTCGCGGTCCGGATGCCTGGAACAAGCTCTTGGTTCGCTGCCAGGGCCATCAAGTGCGGGTCCAGGTCAACGGAGTCACGACGACCGAAGTCGATATGAGCGCCAACGCGCAACTAAACGTCCGCCCGCGATTCGGATCGATCGGCATTACCAACTGGCGCGGCAATGCGAACGGAGCGCAGTTCCGCAACCTGCGCGTGCGGGAGCTCACCCCCTTCACGCCGCCGGCGGGACCGGACTCCCGCGGGCTGGCCCGATTTCACGTCATTTGGGTGAAGAACGAGCCGCATTTGCGCTGGACGGCCGGACACGACATGGATACCAGCACGTTCGTGCAAGAGGACCTCAAGCATCGCAAGGAAGGTCTTTGGCCGGGCTGCATCACTGGATATCAGGATAGCGCCGGCAAGAATCGTTTCGCCGCCATCTGGTTTGCCAAGGGGCCGGGACAGATTAGCTCGCGCCACGAATTGACATCTACCGAGTACGAGGAATTGCGCACCACCAACAGCCGTCAGAACTACCGTCCCCTGTGGATCGACGTGTATGGCCGCGGACGCGATCGGCGGTACGCAGCCATTTGGATCAAGGATGGGCAGAAGCTGGAGACGGCCGATGCCCATGATCTCGATACAAAGACCCGCGCGGAGAAGTGGAAGGCGATGGGAGAACAGGGCTATGGCGTTCTGCTGGAGTCCCGGTACACCAACGATGCCGGCGACACGCGTTTCGCCGTGCTGTGGAGTAAGACGCAGGGGGGTTGGGGCCATTGGTATGGCGAAAGCTACGAGGATCTCAACTATCGGATGATCCTGATTGGGCTTCACCTGCGCCCCGTTTACTTAAACTTCGTCCCACTCCCCGGGCGCGGCTGGGTTGGCACTTGGCGTGAACACGGGAACGTGGTTTGGCAGGTCACCGCCTCGGCCGACAGCCGGGCCTACCAGGCCGATTTCGATCGCATGGCAAAGGCAGGTTTTCGGCCCGACATGATTAGCGTGCGCTGACTATAATGACGGCAACGCAAACCTTGGGAGAGATTGCCATGCGCGACATGCTCTCGAACCAACGCTTTCTCCCGAACTCCAATGGGGATTCCGCGCTGGGTTGACGATTGGCCCCTATTGATCCAGAACTTTGCGTGCCGGTTCACCGCCGTCATTCTCGCTTTGCATGGAGGTATCCGTGACTCTTCAACCTAGGATAGCGCTGCTCGTCGTTCTAGCATTGTCGGCAGCTAACGTGGCGCTCCGCGGCGAGGAAATCGGCACGGTTTTCTATGATGAACAGGCGATTGCCGCGCTGAAGCGTATTGGCGCTCGATTCGAACTAGACTTCGGTGCAACAAAGAAAATCGATTTTGCGGTAACTGCGGTAGTTGACGCGGACTTAATGTATGTCGCAAAGATTCGTGACCTCGAGTGGCTGAAGCTGTCCGGGACTCGAATTACTGATTCTGGTCTCGTACATTTGCGTGGACTGAGCGAACTGTATTTGCTCAATTTGAGCGAGACTACGATATCGGATGCCGGGCTGCTGCATCTGCAGGGACTTACGAAGCTTCGCGTGCTTGAGTTGTTTCGCACGCGTCTCACGGACGAGGGTCTGGCGGACTTGAAGCCTCTGTCAGGTCTTACGTATCTGGACCTGGGACTTACTCGCATCACTGACCGCGGGTTACACCATCTGCGGAACTGCAAGGATCTCCATCGTCTAAGTATTCAAGGGACCCTGATCACAGATGCCGGGCTGATGCACCTAAGTGCCTTAACCGAACTCGACAGTTTGGCCCTAAGTGCGACGCGCGTCGGCGACGGAGGACTTTTGCATCTTAGGTGTTTTCCAAAACTTGGAGCCTTGGCGCTTCAGCAGACAAAAATAACCGATGCCGGGCTCTTCCACTTAACCAAGCTCAAGCGTTTGGAAGCGCTTGATCTCCGGAGCACGGACATCAGCGATCATGCGGTCGCCCACCTCCAACAGATCCCAGCCCTAAAAAGCCTGTTACTGAACGGCACGAGGGTGAGTGCCGAGGGCTATCGCGAGTTGAAACAGACGTTTCCCAAGTGCGACATCCAGTGGGACCCACCGGAGCAACAGGCCCTGCGCCAGAACGGCCTGAACGAACAGTCGGGCCGGGCGCCCGGCGTGCTGACCCTGCGCAGCGGCTTCGAAGTGCTCCAGGAGGGCAATAACCAATTGCCCGCGAAACCAACGCTCGGCGACGGTAGCCCTCCGAATCGCCCGAGGACGACCGGCTTCGCCATTGCGAATGTCCTGGCTCGGAGCTTCGAAGGATCGCGAGAGTTCCGAGTCAAATCCGCCGCGCTGGACCGGCTGGACCTGGGACGGACTTCGGTTACGGACCAGCGGCTGGCGATCCTTTCCAAGTGCCCGCATCTGGAGTGGCTCAACCTCTCGGCCACAAAGATCGGCGATGAGGGATTAGCTCATGTTGCCAAACTCGCCAGACTCAAGCATTTGGACCTCTCTAATACCTTGGTCACGGACCGGGGATTGGTTCATTTGACCGGGTTGCAGAAACTGGAAACCCTCGATCTTCAAGCGACACAGATCAGCGACGTCG
>JBGTDH010000963.1:0-4187 GCA_041748435.1 Pirellulales bacterium | reverse complement strand
GATCGGCGACGATCCGCCGGGCGCTGCGCGAGCAATTCGCGGCGATTCAGCGAGGGCGTCGCGACCGGCGATTGTTTTTCGACGCTGTTGGAGTGCGAGTCCCACAGCAAATCGGCCCGGCCGGCCAGATAATCGGCCCGGCAGGCCTGCCGCTGGATCTTGCCGCTGGAGGTGCGATTGATCGCACCCACGTTGAACAGGGCCACGCGGTAGACTTCCAACTCGAACTGCTCCGCCACGGCACGTCGCACCGCGGCTGCCACTTCTTCGAACTGCTCCGGCGTGAGCTTGCGATGATGCCGGTCCACTTCGTGGGCCATTACCAGGCGCTCTTCGCCGTCGGCTTCGATCGAAAACGCCGCGGCAAAGCCGGGCTTGAGCGCGGGATGTGCCCGTTCCGTCGCGCACTCCAGGTCTTGTGGATACAAGTTGCCGCCGCGAATGATGATCAAGTCCTTCAAGCGGCCGGTGATGAAGAGCTCGCCCGCCGAGAGATAGCCCAAGTCGCCCGTGCGAAGAAAGGTTCCGCCATCGGATTCTCCTGCAATCTGCGCGGCAAAGCTGTCCCGGGATTCTTCGGGACGCTGCCAATAGCCGCCGGCAACGGTGGGTCCCTGCACCCAGATCTCTCCGACCCGATGATCCGGCAAACGATGCCGTGTGCCAGAATCGACAATGGCAATCTGAGTCTCGCGCCGCGCGTGCCCACAGCCCACCAGGGTGCGCCGCATGTTGCCGGCTTGTGCCGGTGCGATCCGATTCTGCTCCAGCGCGTCGGAATCGATCTCCTGGAACACAGGCGGATTGGCCCGATGACCGCCGCAGACCATCAACGTCGCCTCGGCCAGGCCATAGCAGGGATAGTGCGCATCGCGAGAAAAGCCGCACGCTGCAAACTGTTCGGCAAAGCGATCGAGCGTTTCCCGCCGCACCGGCTCGGCGCCGCAATAGGCCATGCTCCAGGAACGGAGATTCAACGCCGCCCGATCCTCCGCCTTGATCTTATCGACGCACAAATCGTAGGCGAAGTTTGGTGCGCCGCTGTGCGTAGCCCGATACTTCGAGATGGCCTCCAACCACGACAGCGGCCGCTGCACAAACTGCGCAGGGGGAAGGGTCACGGTGGGGTAGCCTGTAAACAGCGGGTTGAGCAAGCCTTCGATCAGCCCCATATCGTGGAAATGGGGCAGCCAGGTCACGGCGATTGTCTCGGGCGAAAGCGAGAAAGCCTCTCGCATGTACGCGCAGTTGTAGACCAGGTGACCGTGCGTCACCATGACGCCGCGCGGCGCCGAGGTGGAACCCGAGGTGTATTGCAGGAACGCGAGCTCGTCGCGATCGATGGTGCGGGGACGGAAGGCGTCAGGCGATGTGGCTTCGAGAGTATCGGTAGTCAGGTACTCGACACCGGAAAAGGGAGCCTCCTGGCCCCACACGGCTAAATCTTCCAGCGTGCGGGACATGGTGAGCGCCAGCTTGGCCCCGCTGTCTTTGAGAATGGCCTGCAATCGAGACAGACCTTTGTTGGGGCGCGGGGCAAATAAGGGGACTGCTACCACACCGGCGTAAAGGCAGCCCATGAACGCGGCCAGGAACTCCAGTCCCGCGGGGTAGAGCAATAGGGCGCGCTGGCCGGCACACGTGGAACGTTGCAACATCGCCGCCACGCGGCGGGCTTCGCGATCCAGGTCGCCGTAAGTCCAACGGGCTTCTTCCGTTTGACCATCGGGCAGGAAGCTGTACGCCCAGCGCTGCGGTTGCTGGACGGACCGCCACTCAAGGAGAGCGACGAGGCTGCTCGCCTCCTCACTAGGGGGTTCAGGCGCTACGAAACTGTGTGCCATACCGAACAAATCGTCTCGGGTCAGAACGTAAACCGTGGATGTGCCTGACGGCCGCCTACAGTCTCGATCTTCCCTGCGAGACGACACCCAACTCTCCAGCAGGAGAGAGTGTTGATTTTAATTGCCAATCTTCCAGTGGTCAAATGAATAATTGGTTGACGCGGCATTAGCAAGAGTCGTGCCGATTGGTTATTCTCCGCCTGTTTTTTGGCTTTCTAACCGTAATTTGCGTTCGTCTTCACACGGCTGTCGTCAACGCCTTCCACGATTGCTAATTCGCCTTGTGGCCTGGGGGCGGTTGAAGTATTTGTGCCTTCCTTAAGCGGAATTGCCGTCCTGGGGCGCTAATGCGCCCGGCTAACGGCGATGCTGCTTGAGGTGCGTTCTTCGCCTTTTCCTGTCGGCTTTGGCCACCCCTTGGATCAGACCAGCCCCGATATGGCCGGCTTACGTCTACTGCTACCCTTGTTTGCGCTTCTCGGGGCTTTGTGGCCCCTGGCTGCCGCTGCGCAAAACCGCGAGTTGGACGAGCTGGCGGGCACGCCCATCGTCAAATTCTGGATTGCCGCGGAGCGCGAGATTCCCGCGGAAGCGTTGCCGCCACTGACCACGCGCGCCGGCACGCTGTTCAATCCGCGGGCCTACGAGGCCGACCTCGAACGACTCGTCGCGTGTCAACGATTCGTCGATGTGCGACACCTGCTCGTGTTCCCCGAGACCGGCGGAATGGAGATCGTGATCGAACTGGTCGATCTGCGCTCGCGTTGGCCGGAGACACTGGAGAAGCTGGCGGCGCCGCAAGATCCGCTGGCAATCCCACGCGTCCGCTCGCAGAGTCCCGATCCCTGGCAACTGCCGCCGCAGATCGAAGAAGTGCCCAAGCCGCGCGAAGCGGAGGCCGGCCAGGAAGTGATTGATGTGCGCATCGATGGCAACGATGTCGTCACGCCGCAGAAGATTCAAGCCCTGGTGCGCACGCGCACGGGCCGGCCGTTCGATCGCGATGTGATGAATGACGATGCCCGCCGGATGGTGCAGTCCCGTATGTTCCTGGATGTCAAAGGGCGGGCCGATCTCTCGCCCGGCGGCGTGATCGTCACGTTCACGGTCGTCGAGCGGCCGATGCTCAAGGAAGTGAAATTCCTGGGCAACACCAAGATCAAGACCGGTTCGCTGGCCAAGGAGGCCGATCTGAAGATCGGCTCTCCGCTCGATCCCTACACCGTGGACGATGCCCGCCAGCGGATCGAAGACCTGTACAAGAAGAAGGGTTTCAGCAACACGCGCATCGAAGTGCTGGAAGGCAACCAGCCCGGCGATCGGCGGGCCATGTTCCTGATCAACGAGGGCATGAAGCAGCGTGTGAAGTGGGTCACGTTCGAAGGCAATACAATCGTGACGGATGCCCGGCTGAAGACGCAGATTCAATCCAAGCCGCCGATCCTGTGGATCTTCCAGGGCTATGTCGATCGGCAGAAGATCGAAGCCGATGTCGACAAGCTGACCGCCTATTATCGCAGCCTGGGTTATTTCAGTGCCCGCGTGGGCCGCGAACTGGAATGGAACGAGAAAGAGAGCTGGCTCACGTTGCGGTTCGTGATCGACGAGGGGCCGCGTTACAAAATCCGCAGCATCTCGATTGCCGGGAACCTGAAGTTCACGACCGAGGAGCTCTCCAAGGAGCTGCAGCTCAAGCAGGGGGAGTTCTTCGATCAGCCCAAGATGAATGCCGACGTAGTCTCCATTCAGGAAGTCTACGGCAGCCAGGGTTACATTTTTGCCAACGTGCAGCCCGACCCGCGGTTCCTGGAAGAGCCGGGGCAATTGGATCTGATCTACAGCGTCGAGGAAGGCAAGCGTTATCGCGTGGGCCGCATCGATGTGAAGATTACGGGCGAGCATCCGCACACGCGAATTCGCACGGTGCTCAACCGGCTGTCGCTACGGCCGGGCGATATCGTCGATACGCGGGAGTTGCGCGCCAGCGAACGGCGTCTGAAAGCTTCGCAGTTGTTCAACGTCGATCCCGCCAAGGGGGTCTCTCCGAAGATCGTGCTGGTGCCGCAGGATGAAGAGGGCGCCGCCTTGGCGAACAAGCGTGGCGCCAGCCGGGGGCAAAGTCCCGATAGCCCGCCGTTGCGCGCTGTGCCGCCATCGCCTCCACCGATGAATCCGTCTGCGCCTCCGTCGCTAGCGCCTCCGCGCGTGGAGTGGCCACAGCAACCTGTGATCATCCGCGGCCAAAGTCCCGACAATGGGGCACATCGGACCTGGCGACCGACGCGAGAGGCGTCACCAGCGACCGAGACACCGAGTGAGAGCGCTGCCAAATATTGGCGCTAT